>CALRJJ020000311.1:0-6264 GCA_943367505.1 Flavobacterium psychrophilum
CAGGACGGCCATCACTGTGGCCCTCTCCCCTCAAGAAGAAGCGTCTTACTTGATGGATACCGGGGGTAGATATTTTGATTACTTGTTCGGAGAGCTTAAGGCGATACTGCCAATCTTGTTTGTCATGATCACGCACACAAGACAACTTATAAACACCACCAAGAGACGACTGATCACCAGCGGTGACGAGCTTAGTACCCACGCCCCAGACATCTATAGCAGCACCTTGGTCGATCAGTGAAGCAATTAAAAACTCATCCAGATCATTTGAAGCGACGATTTTAGCTTGAAGAAAACCAGCAGCATCAAGCATTTTGCGTGCTTCAGTGCTGAGGTAAGCCAAGTCGCCAGAGTCAAGCCTAATACCAGCTAAATCATGGCCGTGGGCGCGCAATTCAAGCCCGGCCTCAATAGCGTGGGCCACCCCTTGCAGGGTGTCGTAAGTGTCTACCAAAAAGATGCAATTATTGGGCATGATGCGCGCATATTCGCGAAAAGCAGTCAGTTCGCTGTCATAAGACATCACCCAGCTATGAGCATGGGTGCCCTTAACGGGGATACCATAAAGCCTTCCGGCTAGGACGTTTGAAGTGGCGTCGCAGCCACCCAAATAAGCAGCTCGACTGGCCGATAGGCCTCCGTCTGCTCCTTGGGCTCGGCGCAGACCAAATTCTAAGATCGAACCACCTTGAGCTGCTAGTTTTAGCCTGGTGGCTTTGGTAGCTATCAAAGTCTGGAAGTTAACAAAATTGAGCAAGGCAGTCTCTAAAAGCTGACACTGAATAATTGGCCCTTGCACTCTGACTAAAGGCTCATGAGCAAAAACCACCTCACCTTCTTGCACGGCATCAATATCGACAGTGAGCTTCAATTCACCCAAATAGGCGAGAAATTCTGCACTAAAAAGAGGTAGGTGGTCGCTACCCTCCAGGGTAGCCAGATACTCAAGGTCGGCCTGGGTAAAGCGAAAATTTGCCACAAAATCAATTAGCGCTTCTAAGCCCCCGGCTATGGCGAAACCACCGGCAAAGGGGTTCTTGCGAAATGACATATGAAAAACAGCTTCTTTGTTCAGAGTCCCCGAAGCAAAATATCCATAGGCCATGGTCAGTTGGTACAAATCAGTCAAAGTGGCAAGGCTCGGTTGATAGAGATTACTAGGCGCACCGGATAGGGCATCTTTCAGAGCAGATCTGTTTTTTTCCATTTGTCAGTGCTTCCTATTTTTGAACTATTTCTGGAGCCAATACGTTTTTACATATAAATGACAAAGTTTACCCCTTCGCCAGGCCAACGAATGAAAATGACGAAATTAGGTGCCCTTTGCCCATTAATTGCCCGTTCAATTGCCTGCTTTTGGGCTGGCTTTAGTATATGGCAAATCGGCCCAAGCCAGGCCAGCGAATGTTTTCCAGCCACAAGCTCAAGATCGAGCTGCAGCTCGGCGACCTATAAATATGAGGGCAACTTGATCTCACGCAAATTTCACCAGCCCAATTGTCCCTACAGCCTGGTTATGGCGCATTCTAGAAAGATAATGCTAGAGAGCAAAAAACAAGCTGTCGCCGAAGGCTATAAACCATGCCGTTTTTGCCTAGCTACAGTGACAAGAACCGTTGAGGCCAAATTGATTAACCTCGACATTTCAAGATGAGACAACCTGTGATATCAGACCGTTGACCAGTAAAAGGTGGCGCTGGTCTGTGGTATAAACGACTTTGAGGGACGGTTACTAACGAGCTATACCTATGACTTTTCAAATTCTGGAACAGGACATGGCCAATGCAATTGGTTTTGTCTATGACCGCACAGTAAGCCCACAAAAATTCCTAGCCCAGGGATTTTTGATATCTAAAAGTAGATTCGTCACCACTGCTGGTAACGTCTTCCACTACCCGGACGCCCCCTGGGCACTGAGCATTTACTTCCCCCATGCCGATATCACCATGGGCGTGAAGACCCTGTCTTTGCACAATGATTTTGACAAAGTACAAGCTCGCAGCCAATATTTGCAGCAAACCGGCTATCCCGGCGAAATGCTGTCGGTTCTCCCCAATGATATGGCCCTCCTCGTCGTTGACAGCACTCTGCCAGAGCTTCAGGCCGAAAAAGTAGCTGAACTGACGCGGGCTATGTCTATTCCCTTTAAAAAAGATGGCGTCGAATCATCGGGAAATATTCACGGCCAAGAGTTTTTACAAGTTATCAATACTCTCCTAGAGCAAAAGCGCTCTGGTCTGCTTACTCTCATTGATACTCACAATATTCCAATAGCCCGCTTGCTTCTCTCCGAAGGCACTATTCCGCTGGTCTATTACCGCCAACCTGAGCTGCTTCCAGCTTATGCCTTCTTCGAATTGGTTATCAAGCAACCAGCCCATGGCTTTACCTTCGAACCAGAAGGGCAATTCCCCTGGCCAGATGCTGTGCCAATTAGCGCCCCAGCCGACCGTTTGGTTTGGGAAGGAATGCGCCGTGCTAACGAACTAAACAGTGTTTACGCACAGCTGGGCGGCAAAGATGCCCGCTACCAAAGAGTCGTGCAGTCTTACGATCCAGCCAGTTCATCTGAAGAAATTCGCTGGATGGTCGGTCGCCTGTGGGAAGCAATGGACGGCTTCCTCACCCTTGAGAACCTGGCTGAGCGTGTTGGTTCTGATAGCTATACGGTTTTAGTGGCAGTGCGTGAGCTCGTCAACCGCGGTGTCTGTTCACAGATCAATCGCAAAACTCCATTCCACTGTAACGGCACAGTCGGGCCACCTCTGACTTCGCACACCGACTTTGAAGTGAACAACTGGGACAATCTACAGTGCTTTTATTTAGATCCACTTTCCGGTAAACCAATCTGGCTGCAAGGAAATTATTTTGGCAGCGCCAGTGCGGCACAACCTAAAAACATGCTGCACACAATTGTGGTGCCACCAGAAATAACTGGTGCTCTAGTATGCAAAGACTACAAATTGATTGGCTTGCACAGCGGTCCACAATCAGTGAAAGCTGGTCAGGCTGCCCCGCCAGTAAAATGCTATCAATTTATGTGGATGGGCGCCTTACTAGATATGAGCAGTAAAAAACTGCGCACATCTACTGAAGCCGAAGATACCGAAGGTGGTCTTGGTAATTTACGCAGCAAGCTCGATGCTGAAGTAGTTGCAGCGGCAACACCTGATATCGATCGCATTGTTTGTCCGGTCTGCTTCTCTAGCAATGCCGCTTACGGAGCCTGCTCTAGCTGCGGTCACATGATTGAAGCGCCACCTGCAGAAGCTGATACCAGCTCAGTCAAAGGCAAGGCCAGCAAAGCCGTAAAGGTAATGCAGAAGAAAACTGGTCTGACCAAAAAGCAATTGATTATTGCTGGTGCGGTGCTCGTGCCACTTTTCTTGATTACAATCATGAGCATGCCGAAGCCAGCACCGGTCGCGACCCCGACACCTGCTGGTACAACAGCAGTAGCTCCAGAAGCCCATCCATCTTCTGAAAAAGCCACAGCCTTAGCGGTCAAATCGGCGGGCTTCAAAGTGCTGGCCATTCCCGAACATTGGTACGAAGACACCAGTGAAATCTCAAAACCAAATGATTCATTTGGTGTCTATTCAGAGCGTGCCAATCAAAAGATTATCTGCACTGAATTCGCCGATCTTTCACCGGTAAGCAATCTCAGCGCCTTCATTGGTAAGCCACCTTATGCCGATATGACCATCGAAGACACACGCGAGTGTGTGGTCGATCAAGGCAAACAAGTTCTTGGCGAAGGCACCCTGAACTGGATGGTAGTTAAAGGTAAGGATAAAGATGCAAAAGACAAAACAGTCTTAGTTGCTTCGTTCCCTTCTATCATTGCTGGCAAGTCATTCTTAGTTGTCGGTCAAGCCCTTAAAACAGATACGGGTAACTTGTCTTACGATGCTAAAGGGGCGGTAAGTATTATCGACCAACTAGCTTCCGAGCGCACCCAGCAGGCCAACAACAAAAATGCTGAGCCTGATGATGAGGGCGATCCTGAAGACGAGAATGCTAAAGAAGCAAGTGACGTCGAGCTTAAAGCCTTCTATGCCCAGGTGAAAGACGCTATCAAAGAGAAGCTTGTACTGCCTGACTTCGCTCAAGAAGAGATGAAGAAAGAGAAATCGAAGCGCAAGAAATGGAAAATTAGACTTACTGTTGGCGTAGATGCTGACGGCAACGTTAAGCGCCTAGAAAAACAGGCCCTTGAAGACGAGGACAAAGAGAAGATTTCCAGCGCCCTGCAGCGAGCAGTCAGTGCTGCAGCACCGTTTAAAGAAGTGCCGCACATCAAGAAGCCTGAACTGATCTTCTTGGTAAAACTGACTGGCGACAAAGTCAAGGTTGACATGCCAGAAGGCGATTCAGGCCTGTAAAACGAGGTTCTATAAAACTTCGATATTAGATCCTGGGAAGTAGTGTCCCAGGATCTTTTTATAGTCATAGCCAGCTTGAGCAAATCCTTGGGCACCGGTCTGCTGCAAGCCAACACCATGACCAAAGCCAAGCCCGTAGACATTGACGGTCTTGAGCAATTTGAGATCGTCAGTCTCATGAGAGAAGAAAATGCGGGCACTATTAAGACGAGCCAGTTTAACTTCAGTATTGGCAAAGGCCTTGCGAATTACCAGTTCTTTTTTGATCTGCCAGTCGCCGGTGCTAGTGACAATTTTCATGGCTATAGCGACACCAGAAACCCCACGTTTGAGCACTTCCAGGCGTTCAATGTGACCAAATTTACCCGACTGTGGTGGTATTACAAATGGTGCGGTATCGGCAGCAGCCGCTAGCTTCTCCACGACATGGTGCATCTGAGCTTCAAGGGCATCAGCAGGAAGCCTTACACGCCAATGAAACTTGGGTGTCCAGCTATCCATAGAAATTTTCGTATCATGCTTGAGCGCTGCAGCTTTATACAAATAGCGTAAAAATTCTTCTGAGCCAGCAGCGACAGTAAATTTCCCTTCGGGCCTCCCTGCCAAATAAGGCAGAGGGGCAGGAGGAAACTCATTGGTCAGGGGGTCGGAGAAGCAATTTTCATAATTTTCAGTATGACCACCAGCATTAGAGCTAAAGAGAGCAAGCAGCGGTTGCCCCTGGTAAGTAAGAACCTGGCCGGCCGTTGCCACAACTGCCCGTTCTATACGTTCGTCGATCTGCCCCAGTCCAGCAAAATATTGACAGCACATAAAAGAATCACAAACATTGGCATTGTCACGGTCGTGGGGCAAGCGCGGCTTGAGGGCATAAGTACGAGCAGCCAGAGCCTGACACTTCAGTGCTTCAGGGTGATAACTTGCTGGCATTTCAGAGGTAAGCACGCCCCTGAGATATTGATCGAGACTAACACGCAGTGAAACTCTGAGCTTGCCTTTTAGATTGGCAACCCTGATTTCTCCGAGGTAACTAGGGTGCGAGTTGCCGCCAGCGCGCTTAATCGACGCGATTGTAATGGGCCCCTGAGCCTTTAAGATTATCTGTTCGCCAGCCACAGCTTTTGACGCCTGGCCAGCAACAGTAAAGTGCAGATGATTTTTCTCAAGGCTGAAACGCAGCCGACTAGCCCCCCTTAGTTTTCCTTCTGCATCAGAAAGAGAGGCGCCTTCGACTTCGACTTCTTTATGGTCAAGAGAAGTCAGGTCGTTATTTGAGATAGCTACCCAGATTTGCATTTCTCGCTTTAAAAGCTAAGAACAGGGTAAAAGATGGCGGAGCAGGAGGGACTCGAACCCCCAACCCCTTACGGGGCAGCCGCTTTCAAGGCGGTGTCTTCATCCAGCCAGGTCTACTCCACGTATGACGGTTTAGCTGATACTTGTTATTCTACATTAGGTCTGCGCTAATAGTTGCTGCCCCCAACAAATGCTTAAAGAACATCGTTGTCAAGCTGAATCGTCAAAATAAACTGTCCTCGCTCCAATGCTCTAAATCAAATGAAAGCCAAAGAACGCTTAGATCAACTATTAGTGGCGCGACAACTTTTTCCCTCTCGGGAAAGCGCCAGAACTGCCATCATGGATGGTGGCATCTTAGTGAACGGTGCGAAGTTAACAAAACCAGGGCAGGCTGTCAGTGTAGAAGCAAATATCGAACTAATTGCTAGCTACAATCGCTGTGCCTACGTTAGCCGCGGCGGTCTCAAATTAGAAAAGGCCCTGGCTAGTTTCGCCATAAACACAGAGCAACGCATTTGTATCGATGCTGGCGCCTCTACCGGTGGCTTTACCGACTGTTTGCTTCAGGGTGGTGCCGCTT
>CALRJJ020000312.1:0-6259 GCA_943367505.1 Flavobacterium psychrophilum
TGGAGTGCCGAGGTTAATCGCTTGACGTCCTGCTCATTTAGCGGCACTGGCCAAGAAAGACAGCAATTGGCGCACCTTGTGCACTCAAAGCGAATTCCTTCTGGAATGTGAAGCTTGCTGCCCAAGCCTGCTCTAGCCGCTGCATTAAACAATATTCATTGCCACCATAATCGCCACCATAATTGTCATCTTATGATAAACCGTTCATGCGCTCTACCGCCTTGATTGTTCATCATATGAACATAATTAGTCGCCCCTGCACAGAACTCTTGAACCAATGAGCAATCGCAATACCTGGCCCACTTCTCTCTTAGCCTTGCTTCTAGCGGCAAGCTTGATTTTTCTTGAAAGCAATCAGTTGCAGGCTCAGGCCAAGACGGCAAGCCCAAGCCTATCGGCACCAATTGAAGACAAGTGGGCCGTGGTCATTGGCATCGGCGACTTTATTGACCCAGGTATTCCCAAACTCAAATATTCAAGCAAAGACGCTCGCGACTTTTATGATTACCTAGTAGATCCGACTCAAGGCAAATTCAAGCCAGACCATGTACGCCTTTTGCTCGATCGAAATGCTACCAAAATCAACATTATGGACGCCCTCGGCGACTCATTCTTACCCCATGCAGCCAACCCAAAAGACTTGGTTGTAATTTATCTATCTACTCATGGCTCCCCAGCCGGAGCAGACATTCGCGGGGTAAATTATATTGTCGCCGCCGACACTCAGTTGCGCAAACTATTTGCCACTGGCATAGAAATGAACCAGCTCTTGCGCATGATCAAAGAACGCGTCCACACAAACCGCATAGTACTCGTGCTAGACACATGCTATAGCGGAGCGGGCGCACAGCTCGGTCACAAGGGCATTGTCAGAACCAATGTAGATAGTCATGCCGCTGCTCAGGGAGTGGGCTCACTAGTAATCTCTTCTAGTGCACCGGATCAAAAAGCCTGGGAATCAGACGACTTGCACAACAGCTATTTCACACGCTACTTCATTGATGCTCTCAAAGAAACAGGCAACAAAGAGGGAAGCAACGGCAATAACATTGAACAGGCCTTCAATGCCATGCGCAGCAAAGTACAATCGACTGTATTGAAAGACAAAGGCGAAGTGCAAACCCCAGTCATGGCTGGTGTCTTCTCCGGGCCTAGCTTAATGCTCTCAACACCGCCAACTGTCAACAGAGAAGCCCCTACGACTCTACCTGGTGATGGAGTGATTGCTTCAATAACACCAGGCTCTCGCTCGGTCGGTAGCGCCGGGGCCCTCGATTTTTCAGCCTATGTTGAACACGTGCGCCTTGGCAATCAGCTCGTAGAGCAAAACAAAACCTGGGATGCCATTCATGAATTTGAACTTGCCACCAAGGCGAACCCAGGCACAATTGAAGGTTACATAACCCTGGCTCAACTATACGATCAACAAGGTCGGTATAAAGAAATGCTCGATGCCGCCCGCAGAGCGGTGCTCAATGACGATAGTTCGTCACGAGGACGAGAGCTGCTCAGCCTGGCTGATTTGCGCGCCGGCAATGTGGAAGAATCATTGCGCCAGGTACAGATGGCCATAACTCTCGACCCGTTCAATTCAATGGCACACAACTTACTGGGCTATATCAACGAACATAAGTTCAATCGAGTCGACCAGGCCGAGCAAGAGTATCGCAAAGCACTGGAACTAAACAGTTTGAATACCAGAGCCTTGGTTAACCTAGGGCTCTTGCTAGAAAAACACGGCCGCGATAAAGCAGAAAGTGAAGCTCTATTTCGCAAAGCTATTGAGAGTGATGGCGATGACTGGGAGGCTCACCTATCCCTCGGGCACTTACTTTATGCCACCAGTGGCAAGCTGGAAGAAGCAGAGAAAGAAATACGCCGTGCTATTGAACTAGCTCCGGCCAACGCCCGCATTCATAGCGAGTTAGGCAATATTCTAGCGTTGGACAAGAAACGGTTAGAAGAGTCAGAGGTTGAACTTAAAAAGGGTATCGAGTTAGGTGCAGACAAAGGCACGCCGCACTATCTCTTTGCCAATTTCTTGCTCAATCAGCGCGGTCGCATCGATGAAGCCGAGCGAGAATACCGCAAAGCAATTCAAATGGACCCCAATTTTGACGAAGCCATGGTGGCACTAGCAGACTGCTTGGTCACATACAAAAAAATCTATAACGAATCTGACGATCTCTATAAGCGCGCTCTCAAAGTCAATTTAAAAAATGCCTCAGCCCATCTCGGCATAGCCCGAGTGCAAGAGCTGCTATTTAAGAACTACAAAGTTGCAGAAGAAGAGATTCGAGCAGCTCTAGCGATTGATCCACGCTTCTCTCTTGCCCATGAACGCCTGGGCATCTTACTGGAGAAGCTAGGCAAGCCAGGGGATGCCAGACTAGCCTACCAGGCAGCGATTGACACAGATCCAGACAATGCCCAAGCTAACTATCTATTAGCGATGCTACTGTGGGACCAGTTCCACAACAGCCAAGAAGCGAAAAAGCTCCTGGAAAGAGCTACGGCTCTACAACCACTAAATTCCACCTATCTCACAGCCATGGGCAAGTGGATGGCGACAGAAGCTAAACAATACAAAGATGCAGAGAAGCTTTTACGCAAAGCTACCGAAATAAACTTTGCCGACACCCAGGCCCACTATCAGCTTGGTATGCTCCTGATCGAAAAGCTCGGTGCGCGCAAAGCGGGCGAAGCTGAGCTAAAGACAGCCTATGAACAAGACCCTGAAGACAAACAAGTCAAAGCAGCGCACACCAGGTTTGTACGCTAAAGCTTTGCTCTAACTGGAGACATTAATGACCGACAGACAAGAGTCTCCGCCTCAATCACACGCTATAGAACCCTCGCAGGGCCTTAGAATTGCCTTGGCAGTCAGCTCTATATTGCTTGCCGTGCTCGTTTTCATTCTCTACCTACCGACGCTCTCAGCGCCAGCGCTCTACGACGAGACCTATTTACTGGCCTGGTGGAAGAATCTACTGCAAGCAGGTTTACTCAGTCATGAGGGTCTGACATTTTTAAGTTTTGCTGGCTGCGATATACGCGACGCTACGGGCCCCTGCGGCAATCTGGCAACACTAATATTTGCTGCTCTCAGCGGTGGCAAAATTGCACTATTGCATTTCACCGCAACTGCTCTGCATTTGGGCAACTGCTTGTTGCTCTTTGGCTCAATTCTAAAAATACAAAGTCTGGCCAGAGCAAACAGTTCACAGTCAACCGATAGCAACCTAGCCAACTTCGCTGCCGCAGCCACTGCCGCCCTAGTATTCGGGCTCAGCCCCCTGGCACCAGAAGCAGTATCATGGCTAGGAGGTTTCCCCATACTCCTTGGTACCAACCTCAGCCTATTAGCGTTTCTACTACTCTGTTTTTCCTCTAATAACACTGAAAAGCAGACTGAAAAGCGCAACCTTACAATGAGCTCTATGGCAGGCTGCTTGGCTCTATTAGCCTCGCTCTGTTCTGCCCACTTAGCGGTAGTTGTGTTTTTCCCGGCTGTTTGCGTTTACTTAGCGACACGAAAAATAGTCGACAAGCAGTCTATAGTTCGAAAAATAATCGCCATTTATTTGCTCGGAGCAACCATTGGAGCAGTCTATTCCAGCGTCATTTATCTAGGCCGCTCGCCAGGAAATGCCAGCAACCTTCCGCCTAAAATTGCCGCACTGAAAGAGCCTAAGGTAGAGGCCCAATTAGATTCTCAATCAGAGTCTCAGGCAGGCCCAGAGGGTAATTTCCTGACCAAGCCTCTAGGCACTCTAAGTGCCCTGGCAATACCAATCAACAAATCTATCAACAAGAATTACAACAAGTCTTTCAAGCTCAGCTACTTACTATTACCAGCGCCCCTAATCTTCACACTAGTGGCTCTAATGCTGAGCGCACAATTACGCAATCGTATCGGCATCGCCCTTACTTTTACTTTGCTCTACTTACTGCTCAATGGCGAAGGCATAGACCGTGAAACCTTAACTGGTGCACGCTGGCTCTATCCCATTTTGCCAACATTCAGCTTTCTCATAGCTAGCACTCTGGCTAGCCCACTGTTCATGCAGTGGAGCAATTTTGAAAATAACCTTGTCGTTAGAGTGGTCAAATCTTTGGTCTGTATGGTGCTGGTAGTTTGCACCACACTCTTTCTCATTCCATTGGCTCATACGCAAATATCATCATACAAATCACAAGGCAAACTTTGGAACAAGCTTTCTCAGTCAATTGCAATGCTAGGAGGCAAAGAAAAGAGTGCTTACCTTGTTGTGCGCAATCTGCCCCAAAGCCTCAGCGTCGCACCGATAATTTCACCTTTCGAACCAATCTTGATAGATACCGCAGAAAAGCTACCGCGCAGCCAGAACATTTCAGCAGGAGCCCTTAAAGACTGTCTACGCAATAGCAATAGAGAAAGTAAAATCGGCAATATTGTCTTTCACTTCGAAAAACATCTAGTTGACTTGATCAAGACTGATTTCGAAGTTACCAACCAGAATTTTGCCGGCCCCTTAACGGCTCAGCAAATAGCCAAGCGTGTCACACCACCAATTGAATTTTATCGAGGCACGGTCAAACTGGATGGCACAGGACAAAACCTTTTACTCGAAAGCGGCAACACTAATGGTGCGGCAGTACGCATTGACTGCGAGGGCCTTAGCCCTGTCAAAGGCGACTATTTATACGTCGAAGCGAAGATTGACGGACCGCCATTGCAGCCCCATACCCCGGTCGAAATTCACTGGTTAACCAACTGGAATACGGAATGGGAGCCCAGAGATCGCAAGACCCAAGTCGATGCCTTTGCCAACGACAATCTCTATCACCGCTACTTCTTTCCCTTGAGAAGCACTGGTTGGACTACCAACGGCTTCCCATCACATATCATGCTCGGCTTCCCTGCCGGCGCCAATGTAGCAATCAAAGCCATCGGCATTGCTGGCGGCGCGACAGGCAATACAGCTGAATCGGCTTCAGTTTCGCCAACAGAATCGATAGTAGCACCGCCGGCGCCACTACTAACAGCTCAGGCTAGCTTAGCCCAAAGCCAAGGCAAACGACGATTCGCAGCCTTTAGCTTCAACTACCCAGACCTCCAAGAGCTGGGCCTCACAGCAGTTTACGGCAGAGACAATTCTTTGCTGCTCAATTATGATGCTAGTAAAGTAGAATCAGCCACTGCTGTGAAATTTGAAATTGGCCCGCCTGACAGTAAATTCAAAGCAGACAATGCTGAATATCCAGACAGCAGCTCTACAACCATCGATCAGCGCGACAATAAGGGCACCTTTACTCTCAAAGCAACAGACCAGCCTATCGCCGCTAGAACCGCAGCTACAGGCACAGTCTTCCCAATTCGAGTTTTTGCCCTTGATCAATCAGGCAAAATCGTCGGCCGCTCCAGCGATTCAGTACATTGTTTAATTGATTGGAATTTGTCAGCTAAATAGCGAGGCGACTCAGAGAGGCGAAAATGAGTTCAGGTAAACCACAATCACAGTTCGATAACTTCGATGATGATGACGACTTTGATGATGAAGATCTAGACGATGATGAAATGACATTCAAAGAAGAGCTGGTCTACGACTTAGCGGCCTTAGTGCACGCCTGGCAAGACGATGCCCCGGACAATAACTATTATCTTGATACCAGAAATGGTTCAGTTAAACTGGTGCACCAAAATCTATACGACCTAAAACAGCTCACCGATGAAATAGAAAAGCACAAAGAGCGTTATCTCTATCTACCAAAGCCAGGGCCAAACCAGCTCAAAGACGACCTGCGCGATTTTCAAAAAGCAGTTGAGAACAAAAGCTTACAGCCAATTTTAGACATGGCCCTCCAGAGTCCGCATCCTCTGGCTGGATTCAAAAAAGTATTGGCCAGCCACCCAGAAGAGCTAAATCGCCTGAAAGAGTTCAGAGAAAGTCGAGTGCGACTTCGCATCAAACAATGGTTTGAAGCAAACTCGCTAACAAACCGCTGGGATGAACAACTAGAAAGTTAAAGTCTAAGTACTAACGCTGTACTTGTTCAGGGCCGAACCCACGCCGCGCTCTGGCAATGCTGGGCCGCGCACAACCTTTATTGCCGACCATGGCAAATACAAAGTTTCGTTCTCTCTTCTAAGGCAGAGATAAGTGCCCTGATCGGCCATGGCAACCTCTCCATCAACTTGCTCACCGCTCATGAGTAGAACGGTCACTGAGGTGTTCATGGGGATGGCCATCTTGACTCCATTATTTTTATGAGCACA
>CALRJJ020000313.1:0-6251 GCA_943367505.1 Flavobacterium psychrophilum
GCAATCGACACCAATAGTCTTCGGCGGCGGGCCAGTTCTCACGGCCAATCCAGAACCGTTCGCCGAATTCTTCGATGTCATTCTACTAGGTGACGCAGAAGCTATAGTGCCCGTTTTCGTGGCGGCCTGGCAAACGATAAAAGACCTCCCCGACCGCCGGGAAAAATTGATTAAGCTTTCCCAGGTTCCGGGAATTTATGTACCTTGCCTCTACAAAGTCGAATACGAACCCTGTGGACCGGTTCTTGCCATCACCCCTACCGATGCCAATCCGAGCAAGGTCGTAAAGCAAGTTTTCCCCACACCAGATGACTATGTAGCCCATACACAGATATTAAGTAGTGCCACCGCCTGGAGTGACACGTTTTTGATTGAAGTGGTGCGTTCGTGTCCGCAAGAATGTAGATTCTGCCTCGCCAGTTTTTTAACTCGTCCATTTCGTGCCACCAATATCGACACCATCATCGACAAAATAAATGGGGCGATGAAATATACAAAACGAATCGGACTTTTGGGCCCATCAGTAACTGAGCATCCCCATTTTCATCAGTTGGCAGAGCGACTAATAGATAGAGAAGACCTGGAGATGACAGTGGCCTCTGTGAGAGCAGATAGCTTGACTGTTGAAATTCTTGCCACCATAAAGAAACTTGGTCAACGATCAGTTACTATCGCCATCGAATCTGGCTCAGAAAAACTACGCACGGTAATGAAGAAAAATCTGTCTGAAGCAGAGATTTTCAAAGCTGTTGAGATGATTGAAGAAAGCGGTTTAAGCGGAGTGAAGTTCTACGGCATCGTCGGCTTACCCTACGAAAGCCAAAGCGATCTAGACCAAACCATTGACCTCATGGCCAGATTGAAGAAGAAACATAAGCGCCTTAAATTTGTCTTTGGCGTCAGCTCCTTCGTTCCCAAGGCACAAACTCCTTATCAATGGGCAGGACGCGATAAAGACTGCCAACGAAAACTAGAGTTTATTCGCAAGAATCTCTCAAAAATAGGCATCGAAGTTCGACCAGAGAGCCATAACTGGAGTGACATACAAGCCTTGATTTCACGGGGTGATCGGCGCTTGTCTACAGTTTTGATGGAGGTAGCCGCCTCTGACGGCAAAATTGGCGCCTGGAAGAGGGCCCTGCGTAACCTTGAAGGTCACATTCCCGATCTTGACTACTATGCTTTTAGAAATATTCCTAGCGAAGAAGTTCTACCTTGGACACATTTGGTGGACGACAGTAGGACGGCCTATTTGTTAAAACATGACCAAGCCTCCCAGTTAGCGGCCCTTAGCTAATATCTATCAAGCTACAAATGGCCCACAAAAGAGATAAAGCAGATAAACTAGATGTAGAGATTTCGGGAGCGAGAGACTCATGAATACACCAGAGGCTGATAAGAAGGTAGCTGAACACGTAGCTAACCTTATTCAACCAATTAGAGACGATCTACTAAGTGGCGCTGCTGAAATTGCCCTCCGGGCGATTACTGTTTTTCAAAGCGTCCTATCAGGAGACCAGGTTTCGCCAGAGCAAGTCAAGAGCAATCTCACTTACACGGCCAAAAGTCTTATTGATGCCCAACCGGCCATGGCGCCACTCTTTCATCTTGGCAACGATGTCTTACTAGCCATCGAAAATGCCCAAACGGTAGAAGAGATTCGCAACCGCTGCGATACCGCCCTGGCTAAGTTCGAAAAGATGCTTTGCGCTAGTGCTTCAACCATTGCTGACATTGCCTACGATCTAATTGATCCAGGCGAGCTGATTTTTGCTTATTCTTTTAGCTCAACCGTAGTAAGTGCACTTCTAAACGCCAGGGCCCGCGGCCGCTTCTTTAGAGTAGTCTGCACCGAAGCAAGACCTAGCATGGAAGGGCGCAAGTTAGCCTCACGTCTAGCCTCCGGCGGGATTGAAGTGATTCACACATTTGATAATGCCATGGGCCTGGTGCTCGGCAATTGCAGTGCGGCCTTCATGGGCTGTGATTGCATCGCCAGACCGGGAGTCGTCAATAAAGTTGGTTCTTGGATGCTGGCTGTCGCCTGTCGAGAATTGAATGTACCTTTGTACGCCCTTTCTGGCACCGAAAAATTTGTCACCGACGAGCGCCTCTTTGAATTTGAAAAGCACGAAAGGCCAGGAGTAGAAGTTTGGGACAACACGCCAAAAGGCGTCGCGGTGCTCAATCAACAATTTGACCTGGTCCCATTCAATCTACTTACTGGGCTGGTTACAGAAAAAGGCATTCTTAAAGAATCCGATATAGAACCCTATGTCTCCAATTTTTCGGTACACCGCTCACTGACACTGGCTACGATCTAGCCATGTTTGCGAGATAGACTTTGCAATTTCATTCAGAGCACTGGGCGGCGATTCTCGTATTCTGGGTCACCGTGCTACTTTGCCTACTGGCTCTGCACTATGACTTCATCAAAGATGGCAAGAAAATTGGACGCTACATTGTTTCAATATTCTATTTTGCCATAGGCATAGTAGCCGCCGCCTTATTTGGCTTCTTTCTTACAGCCCAACCATTTGAGCTAATAAACCTACTGGCCATGGGTGTCTTCATAGCAGGCCCAATATTTTTAGTGATGGCGCAAGCTGCAGCTAGAAAAAACGAACTTGTAAAAACCGCCAATACACTTCTCGCTCTAGCACTGCTTGTGGTGGCAATCTCGATTGATACATTTATAGTCGAGCCCCATTGGCTAGAAGTAACAAACGTCAAACTATCAAGCAGCAAAATAACCAAGAGCATAAAGATAGCTGTACTTTCCGACTTGCAAACAGATCAGATAGGCGACTACGAAAAAGCAGCGGTTGCCAGGGTTATGCAAGAGAAGCCCGATTTGATTCTTTTGCCCGGCGACTACATTCAGTGTCTAACTTGGCCTGAACAGGTTAAATGGCAAGGCGAACTGACCAAGCTACTGAAAGAGGCAAAATTTTATGCACCACTTGGCGTCTATGCCGTACAAGGCAATGTCGAAGTTGACGGTTGGCCATCAATATTTAAAGGCTTGCCGGTTACAGCCATGCCTGATACCAAAACAGTAACCACTGGCGAGTTAGCCATTACTGGGCTGAGCTTTGCCGACTCTTTCAATCAGAATGTCAAAATTACAGCCACCAAGCCATTTCACATAGTTATGGGACATGGCCCTGATTTCGCGCTGGCAAAGCCGGAAGCGGATCTTTTGGTAGCCGGTCATACCCATGGTGGCCAGGTGCAACTGCCACTATTTGGGCCACCGCTAACATTAGCGGCCGTTCCCCGTCATTGGGCCCAAGGCACGAAAGAGCAAGAAGCTGTCGAAACCAAGCCAGGTACAACCCTAATTTTATCGCGAGGAGTAGGCATGGAGCGCTGCTACGCACCAAGAATGCGCTTTCTCTGCCGACCACAACTGATCTTTATTGAACTGACACCAAAACTCTAGAGTTATGGATAGAGTCCACGTAGGCGTCTAGCTTCAACAATACGCTCAACAGCAATACTCATGGCTGACATGCGTAGAGTCAATTTCTGGCTATCTGCCACTTCGAATACTTTGGTGCAGACGTTGTTAACCAGTCCTTCAAGACGCTGATAGACTTCCTCTTCGGTCCAGAGCAAGCGCATTAAACCTTGCACCCACTCGAAATAACCAACAGTTACGCCGGCAGCGTTGGCAAGAATATCAGGCATGACAATTACGCCCTTACCATCAAGGACGTCATCGGCATTTGGCGTGGTTGGCGAATTAGCACCTTCCACTACCACTTTACACTTGAGACGATCAGCATTGCCAGCATGAATCTGGCTTGATACTGCGCACGGTGCCAGGATATCGCACTCTAGCTCGAGCAGTTCTTCATTGCTGACTTTGTCAGCATGGGGATACTCGCACATGGCGCCATTCTTGTCGATGAAAGCCATGAGATCTTCGACATCAAAGCCCTTAGCATTAGAAAGACCACCGAAGGCATCTGACACACCCACGATTTTGAATCCAGCCTTACTCAAGTTGCGAGCCACAGAAGAACCAACGTGACCCAAGCCTTGAATAACTACGGCTGGAGAATCGCCTTTGAGCTTAGCAAAAGTAGCAGCCCGTCTAGCAGCAAGGGCTACACCATAACCAGTAGACTGCAAGACTCCCAGTGAGCCGCCCAAATATTGAGGCTTGCCGGTGACAATAGAAGGAACGGTAAAACCTTTATTGACTGAATAAGTGTCCATGATCCAGGCCATGGTCTGTTCATCAGTGTTCAAATCTGGACCAGCAATATCTTGAGTCGGTCCAATCATCTCGAGAATTTCAGAAGTATAACGGCGAGTAATGCGCTCAAGCTCACCTTTAGAAAGAGTGTTTGGGTCCATCCTGATGCCACCATGAGCGCCGCCAAAAGGCAGGTTCATCAGGGAGCATTTCCAGGTCATAAGCATGGCCATAGAAGCCACTTCACCAAGGGTAACTTCAGAGTGATAGCGCAAGCCACCTTTACCGGGTCCGAGGGCCAGGTCATGGTGAACGCGATAACCCATAAAGGTTCGCACCGAACCGTCGTCCATTCGCGCCGGCACAACCACAGATAAAGAACGCTTAGGGTGACGCATTGGCTCAATAACATTGTTGTCGAGTTTCATATGCTGAGCGACCTTGTCAAGGCGCTTCTGGGCATTTATGAAGTCCGGGGTTTCCCATTCATTCGTCACTGCGCTGCCAAATCCTTTGCTTTCTTTGCTGTCTGTAGCAATTGCCATAATGCTCCCTCACAGGTAGTGGGGTAATTGTAGCCCCATTTACTTCTCTTTACAGAATAGGCTGATTTTGAATTAACTTAGTGCGGCCATTGCCAATTGCTTGATTTCTTCGGCGCGACTTCTCACAACGGCTATTAACTTGTCAGCCTGGCCACGGGTATCACTAACAAATTCTTGCTCAGCGCTGGATTGACCGAAGTCGCGCAAATTGATCAAAACATTGTAGTAGGCACCCTCTGCTGCTGCGGCAGCCACAAGTGCGGCCACGGCGCCATCAGACAAAGAACTAGGATTGCCGTGTTCAACTACACGAGCAGCCAATTCAAGCAATACTGGCGCGCCCTGCAATACTGACAGCGGAGTTAAAGTTGCCGCTTTGCTGGCCTCTAAGATGGCAGCATCGCGCAAAGCCTTTTCACTCTCACTACCTTTGGCCATACGCCGAGCATCAATAATACGGTTGAAAGCCTGCATGTCGTCATCGACAGTCTGAAGCATCCATTGCTTCAAACGCTGAGCATCTCGGCCCACCCCTTCCATCATGGCCTTCTTATCTTCAAAACCTTTCTTGTCAAAAGTGAGATTGGCCACCATAGCACTGAGGGCGGCCGAAAGTGAACCACAGAGAGCAGCAACACTGCCCCCACCAGGTGCTGGCGATTCACTAGCCAACTCATCGACAAACTTAGTCAGAGTCATATCGCGCAAGAACTTGCCTTCGGGGGCAACGCGATATTCAATAATTTTCTCTTTGGCCACAAAGGGCGAGAGTTCGGCCAGACCTAATGACTGAATAGCACATTCGACAATTTCGGCTTCACTGACACCGGTAGAACGACCTTGTTTGCGCAGATAGTGCCGACCGGCTTCAAGCATTGGCGCCAAAGGCACCAAGCCGACAATCTCACTGCCCGTTACCCTGAGGCCCAATAGCTCAGCCTGGCGAACCACTTCATCGAAGGCCTGATGCAAAGAAGTGACTTCAAAATTTGTCAAGTTGATAGAGACTTGTGCCCGCTGATATTCATCGACATACCAACCGACTGCCCGTACTTCTTTAAGGGTACCAGGCACCTTAATAGTGTTACCGCTGGCGTCTTTCTCGATTTCGCCTTTGGCATTGCGCTTGGCGCGGCCAGCTTCTCTTATATTGAAGGCAATTTCATTGGCCAGCTTTTTAGAGCGAGTGTTGAGGTTAACGTTATAGGCAATGAGAAATTGCCTGGCACCAATGACGGTGGCACCGCTAGCAGCATTAAAAGCTGATGGTCCGAAATCAGGTCTAAAACCACTGTCTTTCATTTTCTCATTGAGGGCTTCGTATTCACCCTGGCGAATATCAGCTAAACTGCGCCTTTCTGCTTTCTTAGCGGCCTCGCCGTATAGATAAATAGGAATGCCGAGATCGCGACCGACTCTTTCGCCCAAGGTGTTAGCTAACTGCACACATTGTTCCATGGTGATACCACTAACTGGAACAAAGGGGCAGACATCAGTTG
>CALRJJ020000314.1:0-6230 GCA_943367505.1 Flavobacterium psychrophilum
ATGCTTGGCACGGCTCAAGGCAAAACTGTGGCCACTTTCGCCCAATCGGCAAACTTTGACCAAGTTACCTATTTCAGCCCGATAAAACCTGCCTAACAAAATTTGAGACAGCAATAAATGATCACACAGCCTTTAGGCGAGATACCCGAGAAAACTCAAGAAGCAATCGTGCTTCACCTCAAGCGCCAGGGCGAACTGACGGTGGGCGATCTCTGCAGTGTGCTCGGAATTACTTCTATGGCTGTAAGGCGGCATCTCACCGGGCTGCAGAAAGATGGCTTGATTGAATCGCGTATTGAGCGCCAAACTCGTGGTCGCCCTACCTATAAATATAAGCTCACCGATAAGGCCGAATCTCTATTTCCCTCGGGGGGCTCTACTCTGGCCGTTGATTTGCTCGATGCTGTTTATGAGCAAGCGGGTCATAAAGGCGTGATGGAGCTGCTTTCTATTCGCAACAAGAAGCGCATCGAGCGCTTGAAGGCGCGGGTTAACGACAAACCATTGGCGCAGCGAGTTGAGGAAGTGGCTAAGATCTTCTCGGAAGATGGCTATATGACCGAATGGGAAGGGCTGCCCGATGGTAACTTCATTATTTATCAGCGCCACTGTGCTGTGCACGACTTAGCCAATCAGTTTCGCCAGTTGTGTTTGATGGAGCCGCAGATGATGCAGGCTTTGCTCGGCGTCAAAGTGACGCGCGAAAAGTACATTCTGCGTGACGACCCGCTTTGTGCTTACCTGGTGCATGCTACAGAGCAGCCCCAAGAACTAACTCAAGAACTAACTTCTGATTCGCAGTAGCCGCTGTAATGATTTGACCTAGACTGATTGACCTAGACTAATTAGGCTAGATGCCTTTGAGCTGCCAGAAGCTTGCTTGGGTTCTTGGTGAAACTGTTGAAAGTTTGACAAAGTTGGCTGGGCCGCGGGCTGCAATTGGCAAACCACCGGTGATGACAATGGTGTCACCGGCCGAGACATAATTGCGCTTCAACAATGTTTCTTCCACAAGGGCCATGGTTGACTCTGAATCAGAAACTTCAGTCAGCATCACTGGAGTGGTACCCCAGGTGAGAGTCAATTGACGGTAGACGTGAGTCTGTTGGGTCAGAGCAATAATTGGGCATGGTGGCTTGAACTGTGAAATTAGTCTTGCCGTTGATCCAGACTTTGTGAAAGTAGCAATGACACGAGCATTCATGTCTACAGCCATGGCGCAAGCAGCGTGGGCAATAGCGTGGGCTGAAGAACCAAGCTCGTGTTCGTGCAATTTAGAGCGGTCTTGGCTGGCTTCTGCTGCTGATGCAATGCGATCCATCATCGTCACTGTTTCGACAGGATAGTCACCCATGGCACTTTCTTCTGAAAGCATTACGGCATCAGTACCGTCGAAGATTGCGTTAGCAACGTCGGAAGCTTCTGCCCGAGTTGGTCTAGGATTGTTGGCCATCGAATCAAGCATCTGAGTAGCTGTGATGCAGGGCTTGCCGTGTGCGTTTGCGCGTCTGATGATTAGTTTTTGAGCAGGTGGAACCATTTCTGGTGGCAGCTCGACACCCAGGTCGCCTCTTGCCACCATGACACCATCGGTGACGGCTAAAATTTCTTCTAAATGATCTACTGCTTCTGGCTTTTCCAGTTTGGCAATAATCATTACAGGTGGCCAGTGGTCGCCAATTTGCTCTCTCAAGTCAACAATGTCTTGAGCGTCGCGTACAAATGATAAGGCGACAAAATCAACTTCGCATTTGAGACCAACTTTAAGGTCTTCTTTGTCTTTTTCAGTCAGCGCTGGAATAGAGAGTCTGACGCCAGGAATATTAATACCCTGGTGATTTTTCAGAACGCCACCCATGATGATCTCGCAGATGGCATCGGTTTCATTGGTTTCGACAACGCGCAATTCGATTAAGCCATCATCAAGCAAAATTGTGTCTTGCGGTTTTACTTCGCGGGCCAGAGGCTCATAGTTGGTGCTGACAATTTCTACTGTGCCTTCAAGTTTGCGGCTTGTGAGGGTGAAGAGTTTGCCTTTCTCCAGCTTGACTGGCAGATCTCCGGTCAATTTGCGGGTGCGGATTTTGGGACCAGAGAGGTCGAGTAGTATGCCCACTGGCATGTCTAATCTTGTGCTGATTTCCCGAACGTCAGCAACCACCGACTCGATGAATTCAGGCGTAGAGTGCGAACAGTTGATTCGTGCCACATCCATGCCAGCTTTGATCATTTCAGCTAGTACTTCAGGCTGCCGACAAGCAGGTCCGATGGTAGCAATGATTTTGGTGCGAGTGTCCTTCATCGAACGCGGCTTCCTTGTGCTATCAGTTGCTCGCGCTGGCGAGTCTTGAAGATTATTCATTTGGTTTCTTCTAAATTGAGAGGTTTATTTGCTTTTGCTGCCTGAGGCAAGTTCACTTTCTTCTAAGCGAAAGTTGGCAAGATTGAGTTCAGCAAAGCAGTTGTCGATATCGGCAATTGCGGCAATTTCGTTGAACTGAATATGGCCGCTCTTGATCATGTTGTAGAGCTTGTTGAAGCGCTCAACGTGACCATCAAAACGCTCAATAGCATAGTCTTTAGCTTGTCCAGTGGTGACCAAGAAAGGCCAATCGCTTGATGAAAGCAGTAATAGTTCTCGTGCCAACTGTTCCGCTGCTTTGTGCAGGGCAGCATCGTTTGGTGATGCTTTGACAAGGTCCATCACTTCCTTCATCTGTTTTTCCGCTTGATGAATTTGCGGCCACATGAATTCAGTGTCGTTGTTGAGCCAAACTTGATAGTGGCCACCAGAGCCCCAAGAAGACTCAGGTAAATTGATAGTTTTTTCTGGAGGTGTGGCTGTCAAATACTCAGTAGCAGTCTGCATGTCGATAGCAGTGTAGTTTTTCAAACGGCGAATAACTTCTTTCAGCCAGGTCACGCCTTCAAACCACCAGTGACCAAATAGTTCGGTATCAAATGAAACCATAACCAGGCCGGGGCGGCCGGTGGTCTTCAGATGTTCGGTCAAGCAACCTTGGAGGAAGCCGACATAGTGATCGGCATTCTCTTTAATACGATTAGCAGCAGCTTCTGGGTTGTAAAGCTCTTTGTCGCCCAGGTCTGTACTTTTAGAAGTAAGCTTCCAGAAGTGCAAGCCGGAAGTATCATCTTTTTTGTGGAATTCGCGATAGTTGCCGTCTCCTGGATAACCCTGATCGGCAGACCAGACTTGGTAGCCAGCTTGTTCGTGACGACCCATCACGGCAATTGGATACTCTTTGAGCCAGAAGGCTTCGAATGTATCTAAGCCAGTGTTGCCATTTTGTTTAGATGGTACATATTCAACTGAGCCGTAAGGACCGACTACGCGTCGTACTTCAGCTGTTTGACCACCCTTAATAACGAATGATTCGGTGAAGAAATATTTCAAACCAGCTTCGAACAACCATTTTTCTATGCCGGCACGTTCGCCTTGAGCTGGTCTGTAGGCGCATTCTGGGAGCCAGAATCCGTTAGGATCTTTGCCAAAGTGTTTCTTGTAATTGGCCACACCGGTTTTGTACTGCGCCAAAATTGAAACATCTTCGCTCAACAATGGTGAGAAACAGTGGGTGGCAGCTGAAGTTGTAATTTCGATGGCACCTGCGTCTTGCAGACGTTTGAAGCCGCCAATTAAGTCACGTTTCCAGCGGTCAGCAAAGTCACGTTGAATGGCGGTAAACCAATCTAAGTAGAATTTTGCTAGATGATGATTTTCAGGATTGGGGCTAGCGCCAAAACTTGCATACTTTGCTTCGTCGGCTTTAGCCGCTTTGATACGCAGGCTGAGAAACTTCTCGAAGCCTTGTTTCAAGTGCTCATCGGCTAATTGCTCGCAGAGCACCGGAGTGAGACCGATGGTCAGTTTTGCTTTGATACCTTCTTGCAAGAGGTCGTCGATAGCGTTCAAGAGAGGAATGTAGGTTTCTGCCATACATTCATAAACGCTTTCTTCACCGAAGGGCCACATACCTGCCTTGCGGTAGAAGGGAAGGTGACTGTGCAACATGAAAACAAAGGAGCCGATGCTCAACGTCCTGACCTCTTACTTATTGCTGTGTTCCAAAATCTGCATACGAAAGTGCGTCGCTCCAGAGTCGGTCTTGAAACCCATCAAGTGAATGGATTTTGTGATACCCAGGAGCGTCAGTTCTCTATGAACTTGCCAACGAACTTGCAAAGAACAGTCAGGAATATAACAAGAAGAAGGCTAGCCGGTCAGCAGCTCAGGCCCAAACCGTAACTATTCTTTAGTAGCGGTTTGGGTTATGCTGAGAGAACAATTGTTGCGGTAAATTACGAGCAGATGTCAGAAGAACCAGAAAACATCAACTTCTCCCAGCCTTCGGCAGAGGCTGCGGGCGATTCTAAACCAAAGCGTGGTCGTCCTCCCGTTGCTAAACCGGCGGGCTCGACCACTAGTCAAGCGGCTGATAAGCCGGCCGAAAACAAAGTGGTCAAGTTGCTTGATAAAAACCCCGTTGGCATGACTTTGCCAGAAATGGCCGGAGGGCCAAGGCAGCTCAAGCGTATTCGTACTTTGCGGCCACAGTTGGCCGAGGCCATTCGCGCTGGTTTGATTATGCCTGTTTCACAAAGAGCTGGTCATACGGTTTATCGCTTAGTCCGACACATTGCTAATCGTTAGTCGTTGTAGCTTGCTCAACAGAGCTTGACTTTCTCCGCGCACATGAATGGTTTTCAACCTAGCTGTGGAGCCAGCCTGTAGACTGACTGTCGACTTGGGTACGTGCATGAGCTCGGCAATTAGTTCCACCAGGGCGGCGTTGGCCTGTCCTTCTATGGCACGAGCCTTGAGCTTGATTTTGAGACGCGGGCCGTCACCTGCTTCTCTTTCACCCAGAAGGGCGCTAACTTTTGCCCCAGGCTGGACGTAAAGTCTTAGAACCAGGCCATCTTCAACAACGTGTGCAAATCCCGTATTAGTCATATTGCTTTTAGGCATACTGCTACAATATCCAATCACATATTTAGATCGCAAGGGGGGCATATGGCTGCTAAGACTGTTAAGGTCGGTACTCACCAGGTTTCAGCCGGTGGGAAGTTTCTGATCATAGCCGGGCCATGTGTAATTGAGTCGTGGGAAACGATTTTCACCACTGCCAGTCACCTTAAAGCGCTTTCAGCTAAGCATGACTTCAATTTAGTCTTCAAAGCTTCTTTTGATAAGGCTAATCGCACTGCTGTGCATGGATTTCGTGGACCGGGCTTAGAGAAGGGCTTGGCCATGTTAGCTGACATCAAAAGCAAGCTTGATCTTCCAGTGCTCTCAGATATTCACGAAGTGGAACAATGTCAGGCCGCTGGCGAAGTTTTAGATGTTTTGCAGATACCAGCTTTTCTTTGCCGTCAGACCGATTTGTTGGTTGCCGCCGCTCAAACTGGTAAGTGTGTCAATATCAAGAAAGGTCAGTTCCTCTCTCCTGCTGAGATGAAGAACGCTGTTAAAAAAGTAGTTGATTCTGGCAATGAAAATGTCATGCTCACCGAGCGTGGCACCACATTCGGTTACAACAATTTGATTGTTGATTTCCGCGGCATTCCTATCATGAAAGAGACTGGTTATCCCGTTATCTTTGATGCCACTCATTCTGTTCAGCTCCCTGGTGGCGCTGGTGATGCCTCTAGTGGGCAGCGGCAATATATCCCGACTTTAGCTCGGGCTGCAGTAGTGGCCGGTGTTGATGGTATGTTTATGGAAGTGCATCCGAATCCCGACGAAGCCAAAAGTGATGCTGCCAATCAAGTGCCATTGGGCCAAGTTGAAGAGTTGTTAGTGCAAGTAATGAAGCTCTATAACACGGTTAGGGAATTGCCAGATATCAGTCTGCCAGCTCCTGGGCAGTGCAAGCAATTTGTTACCGTTTAACTGCTAAGGCTGTGAAAATAATTTTGAATTTGAAACTGATTCGAGTGATAGCTGCTCTTGCTGCACTCAATTGTTCACTTGGCACCAGCCTGTCACTGGCATCTCTTGCCTCATTAGTTTCGCTTCAACCAGCTTACGCTGAGGCTGCCGTTGACGCCACTGCCGCTTCGATTGATCTAAGCGACTTGCTTTCAAAAAGCCTCACTGCCTATGGGGGCGAAGAGAGTGTCGCTCAAATAGCGGCTGGCTTTAACGTTTTCGGCAAAGAGTACGATAATGTTTCGCAGGGCTTGCCTGGCGGTTTGGATCTCGCCCA
>CALRJJ020000315.1:0-6216 GCA_943367505.1 Flavobacterium psychrophilum
TAGCAACGGCATCAGACTTTTGACTGACATAGTCATCGCCAAAAGACATATATGGTTGGCTAGGCTCCGAGGCGCCAGAAGCCTCACCAGCGCTATCATTCGCCCCGCCAGCAGGCGGAGATGGAACAAATGACTGATTATCGCTCCCCTCGTCCACGGGCCTAGTTTCCTCGTCAAGTCCATTCTGATTATAGGACAGTCGTGAGCTACCTGCTCTCTCCCTTGCCGACAAGGTTTTATCAAGAGGTTCCCTGGCGGGGCCAACGGAAGTGGAAGTAGATTGACTAGGGCTCGGTGTAGTATCTGAAAGATCGTTATTCATGGGCCATTAACATAGAAGAAAAACTAACTAAATTGAGCACAACAATAGTGATACGCACCAAGAACGATACCACAGCCGATTATCTACAGGCCCAAGTTAATGAGCAAGTTCTGAGTCATGGTCTCTGTCAAAGTCAATTGCAAAGTCTAAGCAAAGCAAAAGCTCGGAGCCCCAAGGGGAACTCCGAGCTTTCAATTATCAGACTCTAGCTATATCTAGTTTTTAGTAGATATAGAGCATCTCGCGGAATTTAGGCAGTGGCCATAGAGCATCATCAACAATGGTCTCAAGCTTGTCTGCACCTTCACGCACTGAATCCATGGCAGGAATTATACGCTCCTGGTAGAACTTGGCCTTACGGAGAAGATCTCCTTCGCCATGATCGCCATTATCGTCTTTCTTGCCTTCTAGAATCAGAGCTTCGAGTTTGTCGATCTCAACTTGCAAGAATGAAACCTTATCGCAAACATGCTTAAGCAGATTCTCTTGTTCGCCAAGGTTCAAGCCACTAACAGCTGCTTTGGTAGTAGCAATTGTTTGGGCTAGCTTCAGTTGATATTCAAGAGCCGCAGGAAGAATAATCGTGCGGGCAATGTTGGCAGTCAACAATGACTCGATATTGACAGTCTTGCAATAAGATTCAAGCTGTACGTTGTAGCGGCTGAAGAGTTCATCTTCTTGCAGCACTTCGTACTTCTTGAAGAGCTCTTTCACTTCCTTTTCATTGAGAACAGGAAGAGCGTCAACGGTGTTCTTCAAGTTAGGCAGACCACGACGAGCAGCCTCATCGTGCCATGCATTTGAGTAGTTATCGCCGTTGAACAAGATGCGCTCATTTTCAACTAAGGTCTTGCGCACCACTTTTTCAGCGGCAGCATTAACATCGAGGCCACCCTTGATCTCAGCAGCAATAGCTGTAGCTACAAAGTCCATCGACTCAGCGACGATTGTGTTGAGAACAGTGTTAGGCCAGGCAATAGATTGGCTGGAGCCAACAGCACGGAACTCGAACTTGTTGCCAGTGAAAGCAAAAGGTGAGGTTCTGTTTCTGTCTGAATCATCACGTGGAAGATCTGGCAGAGTAGATACGCCGAATTGAAGAACCTTGCCGATTTCGCCAAGAATCTCTTTCTTGCCAGCAATCAGGGTTTGAACAACAGCGGAGAGCTTATCGCCCAAGTAGATGCTCATGATTGCAGGTGGCGCTTCGTTAGCACCAAGTCTGTGATCGTTACCAGCAGAAGCAATACTAGCTCTCAGCAGGTGACCATACTTATTGATAGCGCGAATAACAGCAGTCAATACAACAATGAATTGCAAGTTGTCTTGCGGTGTTGTACCTGGCTCTAGCAAGTTATTGCCTTGATCATCAGCCATAGACCAGTTGTTGTGCTTACCGCTTCCGTTAACGCCACTAAATGGCTTCTCATGGAAGAGACAACGCAAACCATGCTTCTGGGCTGTCTTACGGAAGACTTCCATCAAAAGCATATTGTGGTCAACAGCAACGTTGCTGTATTCAAATACAGGGGCTACTTCAAACTGAGCAGGTGCCACTTCGTTGTGACGAGTCTTAACTGGCACGCCTAGCTTGTAGCACTCAGCTTCAGTGTCCATCATGAAAGCCAATACACGTTCTTTAATAGAACCCCAGTAGTGATCTTCCATTTCTTGGCCACGTGGTGGCTTAGCGCCAAACAAAGCGCGACCGCTGTTAATCAAGTCAGGACGCGACATGTAGTAGGCTTCATCGATCAAGAAATATTCTTGCTCAGCACCGACTGTGCAATTGACACGCTTAACTTCTTTGTTGCCGAGCAATTTAAGAAGGTGCACACTTTGCTTGTTTAGAGCTTCGAGGGAGCGCAGCAGTGGTGTCTTTTTGTCGAGAGCATGACCAGAATAAGAGCAAAATACTGTAGGAATACAGAGAGTTTTGCCGTTAGTGCTTTCCATCAAGAAAGCAGGGCTGGTAGGGTCCCAACCGGTATAACCGCGGGCTTCAAAGGTTGATCTGATACCACCAGAAGGGAAGCTCGAAGCATCGGGTTCGCCTTGAATTAAAAGCTTACCGGAAAATTCAAGAATAGCTCCGCCATCTTCAGCACTCGATACCAAGAACGAGTCATGCTTCTCAGCAGTCAAACCGGTCAATGGGTGGAACCAGTGGGTGAAGTGAGTAGCGCCTTTAGAAAGAGCCCAGTCTTTCATGGCATTAGCGACGATATCAGCCATCGAGGGGTGAAGCGCTTCGCCAAAGTCTAAACAACGCACCAGAGCCTTGTAAACATGCTTAGGTAGAAGCTTACGCATAACAGAACGATTGAAGACATTCTGTCCGAATACTTCAGATACCGTGGTCTTGCTGAAGTCAACAGCCATCTGCACTGGTTCACGACCTTGCACTGTTCTCTTAGCTGCACCGCGCGCATCAGCGTGAGGTGATGAGGATGTACGGCCTGTCATTGAATACCCTCTCTCTTTTACTGTCATTTCCTTACCTCGTTGAAATTGATTCTATTTACTAGCCAGAATTCTAATTTCTGGCTATAAGCCAAGCGCCTTGAGAATTACTCTCTTCTTGCGCTGGCCATCGAACTCTGCATAAAAAATTTGCTCCCACGGACCCAAGTCTAATTTGCCATCAGTGATAGGCACCATCACCTGATGATTAATCAAAATGCGCTTGAGATGAGCGTCTCCGTTATCTTCGCCAGTATTATGGTGGTGGTAGTCGGGGTTAACCGGCGCCAGTTTTTCCAACCATTGGTCAATATCTTTGATCAGGCCATTCTCCCAATCATTGACATAGACCCCAGCGGTTATGTGCATGGCCGAAACTAGGATGAATCCTTCTTTCAGACCAGATTCTTCTAGAAATTGCTGAACATCATCTGTGATGCGGATGTATTCACGCTTTTGCTTCGTGTCAAACCACAAATATTTGGTATGGGCCTTGAGGCCTTCTTGTACCTTCATATGTATTTTCCTAAGAAATGGGCACAATTTGCCATATTCTAGCCCACTTGGCCACGGTTACGAGTACCCAAGCGCAGTTCCGTAACTTTTGAGAATCAAGAAACTATCAAGTCATAACCAGCGCATATATCTCTATTAAATGCAGCGCTAGATTAAATGCCTAAATGAGCCTAAATGCCTTCCAGGGCCTTTAGTGGATTGGACAAATCAAGCGCCTTAAGGGCTTTGAGCGTACCCTGGTAATCAAGGTGCTTGGTCTCATCCATCTGCCAACCCAAGACCCGGTCGAAGCTACCAGTTAAGCGGCGAGCAGTCTGACTGGCATGATCAACAATCACAGTGCGCATATTGGGCTGGAAGAATTCAAGCTTACCGGCACTTTTCATCAAGCTTACCTGGTCAAACTGACCGGCATAAAATGCCACCTGATCTCCCTGCTTAACGATGCCGAGGCCCTTAGTGACCAACAAATCATCTAATGAGGGGCGAGAACCCACTCCAGCATTTGGCCCGTGAATATGAAAAGGAATCTTGTCTGCTTTGGTACTAGCCGGAAGCCATGGCAGAGTCTGTTCACCTCCAGACACCGAGCGGCTCAACTTCAAAGAGTTAAGATCGAGAGTACGACCGGTTTCTACCCCTTGCCATGGATGTTTCTCACCCAAGATTCGGCTAAGCTCTAGCACATCAACAGTGGCCTTACCCTGCAGGTCTTTAGTAACAAGTGAGGCTGGCACACGCTCAGCGCCAGGGCCAACAAAAGCGAGACGGTCCTTAACCGGCATCACCAGCTTATCGTCAACAGCTTTGCCAATGCGATTGTAAATCGGCGGCGCGCCAAAGGCTCTACTGGCGGCATAACCCCCCAGGGCCATGCCAGGAGCGGCTTCGGTAAAATTAGTGAGACTGCGGCCAAGATTGTGAGCGCTGGTATCGGCCAAGCGCTGGCGAGCAGTGTCATTGTCAGCACTGGCGGCCTTCTTAACAAAACCAGTGAGTGAACTAGCGGCTTCATACCCCTGCCAGCCAAGACCGGCAACCGTGGCAACCAAGGCCACTTTCTGATTTTTGAGAAGAACGGTACCGACTGCGCCAATGGCCGCCCCACCAGCAACTCTGCTGAGAACGTCAGCGGGATGCTCTTTGATATCGCGACTAATCTCGTCGTAAAAGGCCGACGGTGTCTGAGAAAGAGTGCGCGCAGTAACCTTAGCTACATTCTCGAAAGATGAGCTGCCATCAGGTTGTGAATGCTCGGGGCGGTCTACTGGCATCAAGAATTCCGTTTTCGCTGACTGAGCCGATTGGGCTGCGGGCTTGTTCCGTGAGGCTTTTAGCTGCAAGCTTTAAGCTCCAGGCGATCTTGATATTAAAGATTGAGCCCACCCCTGTCATTGGGGAGACTACGAGAAGATTTAATCTGGCCAGATTTAATGCTTCAAGCCTTATTGGCGTTTGGCTTAACCGCGGGCTCTAACAAATGCAAGCCTTGCTCAGCATCCTGCTGCTCAGGGTCTAAGTCGAGCGCTGCCTTATAAGCATCAATGGCCCGATCCGAAAGACCCTGACGGGCAAACAATTTACCAAGGTGAGTCCACAAGGCCGCATGTTTTGGTGACAACTTCACAGCTTGCTCAAACTCAGCGCTGGCACGGTTCAAATCACCTTTAGACTCGGCCAACCAAGCCAAATCTACATGCAGAGCCGCAACATCGGGCTGCAGTCTAACCGCTTCCTCTAACTGCTCCATGGCCTTGGTTGTGTGGCCGGCCTTTTCCATAAGGAAGGCTAAATCAGCATGGGCAAAGGCATCAGATGGATCCATGGCAAAACTGGCCGCATATTCCTTCTCGGCTTTGTTGAAATCTCCCATGCTGGCATAGGCAAAAGCCATAGAGCGACTTACCCGAGCATTATTCGGTTGGTAGCTTAATGCCCACTGAAATTCAGTGATAGCATCTTTCCACTTAGTCTCACGGGCAGCAGCAATGCCCTTGATGTAATGGGCTTTGCAGGCCGATTCTTTGAGCTTGTCTTTCTGCGCGTCATCGAGCGGAATTGGTTCGCCCAGCCCGACAACCATCATCGCTTCTGCAATTGCTTTCATCAAATTTGCCCGCATCAGAGCAACCAAAACATAGTCGCGGTGTACGGCTTTGATACCAGGTTCGCACATTATGGCTGACTGCAATTCAACTTCGGCCATCTCAGCATTCCACTGACCAAGGTAAACCCGAGCAAGCTCATAGTGATCAAGAGCCTCATTATGCATGGCTTCTGCCTGCATAGCCGCAGCCTTTCTCTTACCTTCGCGCTCAGCATAAGCAGCCGCGGCAATGGCTTGCTCTTCGGTTTGAGCTGGAGGTGAAACGGCAGCTTCAATCTGCTTTTTATCAGTCTTTGAGTCAGCAGGAGAATCAGACTTAGAGTCAGACTTGAGCTCAACTTCAGCTTCGGCTTTCGCTTCCGGCTTACTTGCAGCTTTTGAAGCAACAGAATCAACTGCTTCTTTTACGGTACTAAACTTAGTACCAGTTTTAACTTCCACATTAGCCGGAGCAGTTTCAGGCTCAACAGCTCTCGCAGCACCAGCGATAGAGAAACTAACAGCAAGCAACGCCGCGCTGATAGCAAACGAACTCTGCGCGGTAAATTTAGAAGTGCGCTTAACAGTAGTCTTCATAGCCGTCTTTCTTTCTGACATCAACAATCTCATCTACCTCGACTGGCGCTCAGCAATGCTCACTAGCCCCATTATGCCATTGTAACCCCTACCCAGTTCAACAACCGAAAGGCTACATCACGCTCAGTGTTTTCCCCAGATTGAAAGCTTCAGGCCGTCGGCAACGGGGCTGCCACGATTGAAATACCATTGGCCTCGGCGAATTTAATCATTTCATCTTGCTCAACCACCA
>CALRJJ020000316.1:0-6211 GCA_943367505.1 Flavobacterium psychrophilum
AAATTTAAAGCGCCCCAGTTACATCTTGACTGAGTTTCTGGGGCCCGATTGTATGGGCAGCCTATATCTTTGTGGGGGGCAGCCCTAATCGGCGCCCTCTGTGGATGCTCTAGTCGCTATGTTTATCTGCGTAAACAGCGTTATATAATTGCCCGGTAGCAAGTTCTTCCAGTACTAGTTACCGCAAGTATCAGTTATCGGGTATCAGTCGCGGACGTAGAATCAATGACAAGGCTGTGGTTGAAAGTTTTTCTCTGGGCCTTCTGCGCTCTGGCTTTGGTCTCAGTGCCAGCTTGTCAGGCTGATGAAATTACCAGTATGAATGTTGCGATGACAGCGCAGCGAGACTCTACTCTTGATGTCGTTGAGAGAATCAATGTCAATTTTAGCGAACCAAGGCATGGCATCTTTCGCACGTTGCCAGTTAAGTATTCACGCTTTGGGGCCTCATATACAGTTGATTTCCATCTCAATTCAGTTAAAGACGAAAATGATCAGAGTCTTGCTTTTTCACAAAGCTCACGTGGCAACGATATAAATATCAAAATTGGATCTGCCAATAAAGTTTTCGCCGGTACTCATACTTATGTCATCAACTATAAGTTACGCAGAGCTGTCAACTTCTTTGATAAGGAGCCTGAAATCTACTGGAACGTCACTGGCGATCAGTGGCCATATCCGATCCGGTTGGTAAAATTCAGCCTTGATCTGCCCGCCGGTTTCAATGCCAGCGCTGTCAAAACCAAAGCCTTCTTGGGGGCACCCAATTCGCAATCATCAGAGGGTGTGGCTTTTGAGCAAGCTGGACAGAAACTCTATTTCCAGGCCAACGATATCGCTCCAGGTCAGGGCCTGACGGTTGCTGTGCGCTTGCCCTCAGGTGCTATGGTGGCACCGCCGTTGTCCACAGAGATTGGTTGGTTTCTTATTGATTGGTATCCACTCTTCCTTTTGCCAGGGCTTACATTCTTTGGTCTTTATGCTACATGGCGCTACCTCGGCACAGATGAAGAGCCAATTTCTGCCATTGCTTGTGATTGGCAGCCGCCAAAAGAGCTAACACCTGCCGAAATGGGTGTAATTATTGACGAACGAGTTGATAGTCGAGACGTGCTTTCAATCGTGGTTGATCTGGCTGTACGTGGTTATTTCAAGATAGTTGAAGTGGACAAACCTGGTTTCTGGGGCGCCAATAAAGATTATCAATTTGAGCGCAATGCTGATGCTGACATGTCTAGTAAAGACTTGAAGCCATTTGAAATTGAAATGCTTCAATCACTCTTTAAATGGCAAGACGAGTCTGACTATGACTTCGTCACTCGGCTTTCTGATTTGTCGGCGGTCGGTGCTGTTCGCTTTTCGCACTTCAGTCAACTTTTGTATGCCAGCATGACTGAAAATGGCTGGTTTAGAGCAAGTCCTGAGGACGTCAGGCGACAGTACATGCAAATAGGAACAACAATAGTAATGTTGGCTGCCTTTTCCCTTCTATTTGCTTCCAATTTAATTGGAGTTCCAGCCATCCTTGGAGCAATTTTTTCTGCGATTTTGTTTTTCTTTTTTTCTGGGGCAATGCCTGCTCGCACCCTTTCAGGTGTGAAATTGAGGCGGCAGTCATTGGCATTCGCTTGCTTTGTCGAGAAAGTCGATAAAGTAAGCATCAGAGCTTTGGCCGATAAAGATCCGACAATTTTTGCCCGCTTACTTCCCTACGCCATGGTCATAAACGCCGCCGACCATTGGGCTGAGGCATTTGAGGGCTTGGCAGTTGATAGGGTGGCGCTACCAACTTGGTATCAGAGTTCTGAGAGTAGCAGCGATTTCCGGCCTGGATATTTCGTTCGTTGTATGAGTACCGGCTTGGGAGCAATTAGTACCGGCCTACAGGCTGTGGCGCCTTCCTCTAGTGCTGGCTCTGGTGCGAGCGGTACTTTGGGAGGTGGCGGTGGAGGCGGTGGTTTTGGTGGGGGAGGAGGCGACTCCTGGTGAAATGGTTGCAATCGGAAACATTTCGCTCTAATTATCGGTCTATGTTCTTTGTGCATTTTAATTGGCGATGTGGCTAAAATGGTCTGAATGGCTAATTGGAGAGTTTTTCGTCTAGCTCTATTAGAGGATGTAATAAAATCTGCCAAATTTTTCACTGTCAAGTGGCATAAAAGCTATGGAATGTGGAAAATTGGCTAGTAGGAAGCTTGTGATTGAAAAGACCAGTCAACTAAAGCTTCGTCTGATAACCCATTTATATGGTTTCTAAATCAAGGATCGAGAAGCAAATGAAGCAAAGGATCTCAATGTTTAAAAAGAAGGCGCTGATGGCCTCCAGTTTGTCACTGCTGTTGACTGCGGTGGGTGCAGGTATGTTTACGCCTGTCTTGGCCGTCGATAACTTAGATGACGTTGGTTTGTTTGGCTCAATCACTGTTACGCGCCAGGCCCGTGAAGCGGCTAGAGCCGTAAAACAGAGTCAATGGCCCACAGCTATGCAGGCCTATCAAAGAGCGATTGCTCTGGATCCTAAAGCTACCGATCTTTATTATGGTTTGTACAATGCTGCTGCCCACGTTGGTGATTGGCAACAAGTATCGGTCGCACTTGAAGCGATTTTTCAAGAAGATCCTAGCGCTAAAGCCCATTTGCTAGCTGAATACGGGCAATGCTTGGCTTCTTCCGGTCGGCTTGAAGAAGCTATTCCGGTGCTAAAGAAAGCATTGCTAACTGTAGATGCTGATGCCAACTACATGCCCGATAAGCTGCGGGCTTTGATGGTCAAAACTGAAACTGTAAAAGAAGTGCCCAAGCGTGAACTGACGCAGGCAGAAAAAGACCGCATGATAGCGGAAGTGACCAAATACAAGCCGCCAACACGCGAACTAGTCCACGGTGAAGATGTGCGGGGTGATAAGTCAGACTTCGCTCTCACCCTAGAGAATGCTTACAGTTCTTGCGAGTTTATTGGTATCTGTACTTATGAAGGCTACACAAAGGCCGATATTGTTACCTTCTATCACCCACCCGTTGCCCGTTTTCATATCGATACCATTTTGAAAGGACCAAAGCTCAACAGAGAAATGCCTGTTCGCTTTGAGTTTCACGACAAGACCGGTGATGAGCCACCAAAAGACTGGAAGTTCTCGGACGATAAGATGCCTAAAAAAGGTTCTAAGTGGTTGCTCTTTACGGAGATGGCGATTCCAACCAATGGTGCCTTTGAGACTTATCACGGTAACTTTGGTCGCTTAGAGGCGACTGATGCCAATCTCGATAAGATCTACAAGATTATTGAACTTCACCGCGGACAGCAGTAAGCAAGCATAAGAAAGGGGTTTTCAAAATGACGTTTAAGGTTACATCACGATTTGCTCTTGCTTTTGCGCTTCTCTCGTTGGCATGCTCAGTCAATATTCAGAGCGCTAATGCGCAGATGGGTATGACGATGGGTCGCAAAGAAATGATTCACATGAGTCTACTAAAGTGTTATACCGATCTCGGCCGCAATGCTGAAGCTGAGGGCGAGTACAACATTTTATTGGCTATGAAACCAAACGATGGGGTCTTGCATTTTAACTATGCTCGTCTATTGGTGGCTGCCGGTAAGAAAGGTCCAGCTTTAATTCACTATCGCAAGGCCGCCCAGAACAACCCGGGGAATGCTGATTTTCAAGGTCAGCTTGGTCAGATGCTCTACAATGCCAACGATTTCGCTGGTGCTTCCAGAGCACTTGGTATTGCCATGCAACTACCTGGTGGTGATCGCTACAAGGGTGCCTATGAATCGGCTGTGAAACAAATGCAGCAGATTCAGCAAAATCGTATGCTGCAGCAGCAAAATGCTCCGGCTAAATCATCGGCTCCAGGTCCGAAGAAACGTGCTGCCGATGATGACGAAGACGAATAAATCTAGATAAAATTAGGGCTAGATTCAATAGCGAGCATTGAGAAAAGAGAGAGAGGTACTGCCTCTCTCTCTTTTTACTTGTGAACAAAAACACTCATGTTGGCGGGAACTGCAGGCCTTTGTCTTTACAAGGGCCGCAATACATGGACAATGAAAGTAGAACTTTCCGACCAGGGGTGTTTATGAATAGCAAATATAAGTCTGGCAAATCCTTGCCAGCCGACAGTTTTGACTGCGTTTTTAGGCGCAGTTTAACTTCGTTGTTAGCGCGGTCCTTTGTTTTCTCTTCCTTCCTTTTAGCCTCCTTCCTTTTCAGCACTGGCAGCTCGGCCTATGCAATTGACAGTGCTGATGATGTTGGTGCCTATGGTTCTATTACCCTCACTCGTCAGGTCCGAGAAGCTGTAAACGCCGCTAAGCAAGGTCAGTGGTCTGTAGCCGAGACGGCCTACAAGAGTGCACTTCGTTTAGACCGTAAGGCTGGTGATCTTAATTATGGCTTGTACAACGCTGCCGTTCATAGCAATGATTGGCAGCAAGCAACCTTCGCCTTAGAAGAAATTTTTCAGTTCGAACCGACAGCAAAAGCGCATCTGCTTGCCGAATATGGCGAGTGCCTGGCTTCTGCTGGCCGCCTAGAAGAGGCGGTGCCTGTTTTGAAGAAGGCCCTAGTAACAGCAGATGCCGATGCTGGCTTCTTGCCTGCTAAATTGCGCGCACTGACAATTAAGGCTGAGAAGGTGGTGATATTTTCAAGGCCTCATACCGCTGAAGAACTGAAGAAAGCTGCTGAAGAAGTAATGGTACGTAAGCCCGAACCGATAGCTCCTGTAGACCTGGGCAAAGAGATCTACACTAAGTCTAAGAAAGCCCTGACTTACGAGAACGCCTTCAAATATTCTGAGTTCATTGGTATTTGCAGTTATCAGGGCTACGACTCCGCTGATGGTATTACTTTCTATCATCCGCCCATAGCTCAATTTAGAATCGAGAAAATATTGAAAGGCCCCAAGCTCAATAGAGCAATGCCTATTCGTTTTGAGTTTCATGACAAATCAGACGGTGAGCCAGAGAAAGGTTGGAAGTTCAGCGCTGACAAAATGCCAAAGCCTGGTTCTAAATGGCTACTCTTTACCGAGATGGCTATTCCAACTAATGGTGCTTTTGAGACTTATCGTGGCAGTTATGGCAGGCAAGAAGCGACTGAGGAAAATCTTGACAAAATCTATAAGGTTATGGAGTTGCATCGCGGCCAGCAGTAGTGTACAACAAGGCGGTATCTGTATTAAAAGGTCTTAGAATGAGCGAGCCTTTAGACGCCAAAGCAATTAGAGATGAAGTAATTCACTACACTTGCGTCTCTAATTGTTTTGGTAAGCGCGACAACGCTGCCGGTTGTTGCAAGATGGCAGACCGCGATTTCATCATTGGTCCCATTGATGATGCTCAAGAATTTCTCAAACGGCTCAATACCAGAGATAAGGCGAAATATAAATTCGCCGATGTCTTTATTGAGTACAAAGAGGGTTCAAAGCTCTTTCCGGACAAAGTCTCATGGCAAGATCCTAGTCATTATCCGGCTTTGCGCCTGCAAATGAATGATCCTGAATTTGCTTGCAACTTCCTATCAGAAAAACAGGAGTGCACTGTCTATGGCATTAGACCCAAGACTTGTCGCAATTATCTCTGCGAGCATCTGAAAAAATTAGTCGACTTACTTTAGCGCACTAGAACCAAATTTATTCGTGTTTTTCTTCAGCTTCTTCGGGGGCTTCGGCGTCGTCTAAGACTATTTGGTTGCGTCCACGTTTCTTTGCTAAATATAGCCTTCTGTCTGAGACTTGCACGAGTTCAAAGACTGATTCTCCGTCCTTAGGATACTCAGCAATGCCACCAGAGAAGCTGACACTAAACTCTTCACCTTTGTCACCAGTAAATTTCATCTTGGTGAACTCGTCTAAGACTCTATGAACAGCCAAATGCATGGTGCTAAGAGTCTCTCGTTTGAAGGCCAGTATGAATTCTTCACCACCCCAGCGACCGCGCAAATCATCGACACGAAAACGTCTCGATAGCAATTGGCCCAGGCCTGCTAAAACCTTATCTCCAGCTAAGTGTCCATAGCTGTCGTTGACTTTTTTAAAGTGATCTACGTCAAGTAGGCAGATCGTAAATGTGGTTTTTAGTCTTTGTGCTTCGGCTAAGATAGCTGACAATTGTTCTGAGAATGCTCGGCGAAGAAGCAGGCCTGTAGTCATGTCTTTGTCTGAGCGATCTTTTAGCATGCGAGCTCTGTCTAGTCGCACTTTCACT
>CALRJJ020000317.1:0-6209 GCA_943367505.1 Flavobacterium psychrophilum
GGTAGGCGCACAATTTGTTGACCTTAGAGAGAAGGGAGGACGGCTTTGGCCGCTCTCCCTTCTGCTCTGCTTCTCAAATAACAAAAACAACAAGGAGGTTAACGTATGTCAATCAAGAACGCTGTCATCGTTATTGACAGTGGGTTTTCTCAAGATGTCGTGGCCCAGGTGAAAAACCTGATTGGCTTCTATGACTTGAACAGTGGTATCGCTGTAACTGGCGCACCGCTGATTAAGGGCGACCAGGCTCAGTTTGTCTTGCAGAATCTTTGTCGTGATCCCCTCGACCACGGCAGCATCGTTCTGCGCGGCCTCCTTCTGCGGAAGCCCGATTGTGCCTTCGTTCTGGTGCGAGCATTTGACGATGGTGGTGCTTTGCAGCGCACGGGCTGGTCGAACGGTCAAGTAGTTTCTGACGGCTGGGTTGAAGCCTATCTCTGGGCCAGGCAACTCTGTGCTAGCAGGGGCTTTACCAGCGTGGCCAACCTTTCTTTTGGTGGCTACAGTCATGCCCAAGATGGCAGCGGTTGGGAGAGCTTCAAGCTCGCTTCAGTCGTCGGCTCTGGCAAGTCGGTTGGCTCTGCCGATGAGAATACTGCCAGTCCGAATCTGGCCGGTCATGTGCTCATTGCTGCCACCGGCCCTGGTGACGGACGCGGCCTTCACTGCTCCTTCACTGCCAGCGAAAATACTGTCGTGCATGGCTATCAGGGCAGCACCTCGGTATACAATCTCTGGGTCGATCGTAATGTTTCCAGTAATGCGGAGCATTGCCATTGGCATTTGCTGGTGAAGATGAACGGTCGTGAAGTGGCTCAGCATCAAGGGCGCTTGATACCCCGGAACATCTGGAATGATCGTCAGCAGCTGACATTTGTGCTGGAAGGCGAAGGCAACTTCGAATTTTCTATCACCCCTGCTTCTGCCCCGGTCGTTTCTGCTCAAGAGCCTGCTGACCTGGCTTCTGCTGCCTGCGATGCCATCGCAACCACGCGCTTTGATATCTTCGTGGCGCAGGGTGAGGATGCTTGCTTCTTCGACCATGTTGATGCTGAGGCGATATCAGAACCTGCCTGTCTCTCTCAGGTGATTGCGGTTGGCTTGCGAACCGGCTCTTATGGCAATTGCATGGTCAACGGCATTGCTAAGCCTGAGGTCAAGCTTGCAGGTGGCGGTCCGATTAGCTTTCGCATTGCGGAAGTAACAGCCCTTGTTGCCAGTTTGCTTGAAGCGGATCCGACTATGGATATTGCTCAGATGAGGCAGAAGGTGCTCGATTTGCAGCCACAGTAGACAGCGGTGTTGGCAGCTAGATATCGCTAAGAAAACTGGCACAGATACTGGCACGAATACTGCTGCATCTGACCAGCAAGACCAATGACGGGCGGTAAACCTAGTGAGCTCAAAAGGCTTACTAGGTTTACTGTTCAGTCATTTTTTTTGCTTTTAACTACTAGCTAAAATAGTACTTGTCGATCGAATTCACTTGGCAACCAGCGTTAATTGAAGGATAATGTTTAGCGGCCAGTTTTACTAAGTTCGATTTTACTAATTCGATTTTGAAGCGAGAGGAAAAGCAGCATGAGCAGAACCATCCCCTATGGTGATCTTTCAATTGGCGTAAAGCGACCGGGTTTGCCGAATTACAAATTACTAGCATCTTGTTTGTCTATTTCGAGTTTTCTAGTCATTGGTCTATCTCCCGCTGCCCTGGCGCAGGATGCCTTTGGCACTGGCAATCAGATCATAATTGATGACTCCGTGTTTAGCTCGGGAAGTCAAAAAACTGATGACGCCAGCGCGGTTCAAGGAGACAGTGAGCCACAGGGGGCTGACACAGATCAATTTACAGGTGTTTGTCCCGGCTCAAGCGAATCGATTCGTATGGCTCGCCGCCTCTTTAATGAGCAGGTCACTCTTCCAGATGGGCGTGATGTATTGGGTTTGTCGATTTGTGACCTGACTTGTAATCGTATCGCGCTGGAGGAGGCAACTGTTCCTGCCGATTTTCCGCCGCTGCCAAAGAGCATTAAAATTCCAGATGGAATTACAAGCGAGTCTATTCGCAGGCCAATTCCAGAGCTATTTAGCAAATGGCCGCGCACTAGAGCTGGCTGGAATTTAGGAAGAATGACAGCCAGTGCTGCTGAAACTGCTGGTTATAGCGGTCAGGCGCCTTTAGATAAAGACCTGGAAGTAGTTATTCCAGGTAGTCTAATGGCAAAGATTGGAAGAGTTAGTTCATTGGCAAGCGACAATCCTGATTATGACTGCAGGTTGGCAGTGCTCGGATTGCAGTATCAACATGAATATAGAGTAAAGCCGATCGCTGAGTTGAACAGCGATTCTTTGGACAACGGTAAATCTGCGGAAGTGGCGATGTTGGAGAGAGTTTTGCGCTTTAAAGAACTACTAGCAGCAAAGGTTCCGAGCACTGGGACAGTCAAAGTTAGAGAGGCCAGAGCTACTCAACTAGAGGCTGCTGGAAGCACTTACGAAGCGCTTTTTGAGCGACTAAAAATCGAAGAGATGATTGCAAACGGGCCTAGTCATTTTCGCGTAGCGCTTCTTTACCGCAGTATTGGCGAAGATAAGTTAGCTTTTGAAAAGCTCAAGGAAGCGGTGGAAAGTGATTGGCCCAGAGCCGATGCTCATCTTTTGGCCAGCGCCAATAAGGAGTTGGCCGATATTCTGATGAAGGCTTATGGCACTGCCGTTAAGGTCGGCAATCGTGATTTAGCACTGGGAAGATTGAGAAATGCTTCGACAGCTTATCGCCAATCTTTTTTACTAAATACGAATGACACAGCAGCTCTAGAAGGGCTGAAGCGCACTGCTCATATTGCCACCGTAGAGGAACCTTGCTTTGATAATTATTTGATGCTTGGTGGTGCGCAACTACTCTCAGGCCAGTTAGAAAAAGCGCAAGAGGCCTACAAACAGTGCGCAGCCCTTAACCCCAATAATCCGCTACTAAAGCAGGCTCGCAAGGTTTACCATCGCTATGAAATACAGCGGCCAAGCACTTCTATTAGTCAAAGCGAAAGAGGACTGAGCTTCTAGTTCTGCTTGTTCATCAAGAATGAGTTATTGCAATCTTACCCTTCATGTTGGAGATCATTTTGCCGCCTATTTGAATAGAAAGTATTTTTATATCGACTTAAAAAAAGAGGTCGGGGCTGACAGCCTCGGCCTCTTTTTGAAGTATTGAATATAGCGGTTATTTGGCTGTTGTTTTAGCGGCCGCGGCTTCTGCCGCCGCCACCAGATCTTCCACCGCCGCCAGCAGCACCAGACGCGCCGCCGAATCTTCCGCCGCCGTCAGCACCGGATGCACCGCCGAATCTTCCGCCGCCGTCAGCACCAGAAGTGCCACCAAATTTTCCACCGCCTTCGCTGGCCTGGGCGTTGCGACCAGCAGCAGCTGCTCCGTCTGCTCCGCTATACTTGGCGTCGTTATTCTGGTTGTAGCGACCAGCAGCAGCTGCTCCATCTGCTCCGCTGTACTTGGCGTCGTTATTCTGGTTGTAGCGACCAGCTGCCGCCGCGCCTTGCGCTCCGCTGTACTGGCTGGCATTATTTTTGTTGTATTGGCTTGCCGCCGCCGCGCCTTGCGCTCCGCTGTACTGGCTGGCATTATTTTTGTTGTATTGGTTTGCCGCCGCCGCGCCTTGCGCTCCGCTGTACTGACTGGAATTGTTTTGATTGTAGCGATTTGCTGCCGCTGCGCCTTCAGCCCCGGTGTATTGGCTGGAATTGTTTTGATTATAGCGATTAGCTGCTGCTGCGCCTTCTGCCGCAGTATATTGACTGCCGGTTGCTTGATTTTGATAATCGGCGCGGACAAAAGGATTGTTTGTTTGCTGCTGCCAATTCTTCCAAGCCGCACTCTGAGCCGCTTGCTGCTGGTTGTACCAGCTCGCCTGCTGCTGAACGGCAGTGGCATGATATGCGTTTGTCTGCTCGAAGTTTGCTGTATTTGTGGAGTTGTTTACGTAGATCGGCTTGCCACCCTGATTGTAATAGGGCACGGCTGCAGCACCATAATGAATCGGAGTGCCGTAGGGGACATTGTTGTAGTATGACTGTGTCATTGCCGTTCCAGCCATGGCACCAAGACCTGCTGCAGCAGCTGTGCCGAGCGCACTGGTACCACTGCTCTGTTGGCCTGAGGAATTATAGTTATTGGTTACTTGCTGGGGTTGGGGAGCATATTGGGGAACAGTCGTGGCCGGTTGAGACATTGTGGCATTGGCCTGCATCGCCCGTACAGCTGGAGTTAAGTCGACTTGCTGATTGTTCTTGTCAACATACCAGTATCCACCATTGGCACCAATGTAAATGGGAACGACTGAAGCGTTAACTCCAGGACCTGGTAATGGCACGACCATTCCCTTTGGAGTAACTACCATCTGTGTTCCGCCTGGACCCGGCTGAGTCTGTAATGTTACGACTGAAACTTGGGGGGCCTCACCAGCCTGAGGGCTAGGTTGTGCTTGATTGTAAGAGGTCGGTTGCTGTCCCGCTTGTTGGCCTGATTGTTGACCTGATTGTTGACCTGATTGTTGTCCCGAAGACTGTTGTTGAGGGTTATTCGGATTGTCGCCATCTAAACGGTCACGCAGGCGCTCGCGTAAGGTTTGAGCTGACAGTGATTCGGCTAGACTGATGGAACCGATACTGACGATTGACAATCCCAGTAATCCGATAGCAAGAGATCGGGCAATATTCATTCAATAAGCTCCTTGTCGGTAGACTGCGCGAACTAATCAGGATATCACTGATAGGCCGCCAAAACGCCCTCATTCGCATATTGAATGACTGTTGTAAAGTAAGTCTAGGCTCTTTTGCTTTGCTCTAGGCTCGTGAAGTGAAAGCCGTTATTTGACTTTGCCCAGTAATTAGTCAGACCCAAGCATGGCTTTGTCAACGGCAATAGCCTTTAGTTTGTCAGCTTCAGCATCTTTTTTGTTGCCTAGTTTCTCGTTGGCGATTGCTTTTTGGCGGTAGAGGTAACTCTCATTGGGTGTCTTGCTCAGGCAATAGTCCAGGTCTGCCAGGGCTTGCTTGTACCGGCCCAGTTGCATCAAGCTTTCACCCCGAAATTTGTGACGCTTTACCACATTGATTGAGTTTTCATCGTTTTCGCGTTTTAGGGCGAGATCGCAGTATTTAACAACCAGATCTGGTTTTTTTCTGGCCTGGTAGAAATAAATGAGAGTGTCAGGTGTTTTCGTGCCTTTATCGTACTGTAACGCTTTGGCGTAATTTTTTTCAGCTTCACTAAACAAGGAGAGTTTGTTCAATGAATCACCTAAGAGCAAAAGCAGTTTAACGCGGTCTTTTTCGGCTATAAGAGGTAAGCCTTTTTCGGCAAAATACTTTGTTAGAAGCCATTGCTCCAAAGCGTCAGAAGTATTGGCGGCTGCTTCTAATTCTTCACCGGTCAGATCTTTTGCGTTACGGAGCTCCTCTAGACGTTTTTGTGATTCCGTTTCGTCCAGGAGAAAACGTAGTAATTGTGCTTCTAGCAATTTAAGATGATTGTCGCTAGGCCGATTCTTCAGGCAGCGACGGCACTCTTTTAAGCTCTCTTCCGCTTTTCCCTGTTTGGCAAGAGTGATGATTGCTCTCTCATCGACTGATGGCATATTGCGTCCATGCAGTTTGACAGCTCTTTCCATTTTGAACGCGAGTGCAATTGGTGCAGCGGCCGTGATTAAGGCCGTAAGACCGCATGTCACTATCGCACTGCTCTGCTTCACCATTGTGTTTAAACCTTATCTATGCGCGCCAGTTCGCGAAGAGCTAATTCATCGGTTTGATAGCACCGGTTTGAGAGTCAACTTCAAACCAGTTCATGGTGGCTGTGTGATCGGGCATTTGTTCATATACATGGACATTCCAGTTGTTGTCTAGCTCTTCCGCTTCGACTACAGGAAAGCCTTGGGTCTTTTTCGATTTGCCGTTAGGGAAGAGGGCCAAAAACTTTTTCACATCACTGCGTTTTTTTACGAGAGCGACAGCTTGTTCTGCACTGATTTTTCTTTTTATTTTGACCGCAGGTTTTGCTGAGTTTGTTGCGTTACTGCTGCTCTCTGATTTCGACTTAGAATCTGGTGCTGCAAGGCACACGGTGGATTGTTGGACGAAATATGCGGATGCAAAAGCGAGAGCTAAGGCAAAATTTCGGATTTTGTTATGCACTC
>CALRJJ020000318.1:0-6206 GCA_943367505.1 Flavobacterium psychrophilum
GCAAGCTAACAAATGCAGATCATACCTTTGCCATCGGCATCGATCAGCCGCTCTATTACTCGGTGCACTCCACCACGGCAAAATTAGCTGAGGACAATCACGCCCTCATACACTTAGCTGTCTATTTGCCAGAAGGGGAAAAAGGCAGCGAGAAACACGAGCAGCAGCTTCTCCAATTACTCGACAAAATGCAACCAGGCTGGCAGGAAGAACTTGTCTACAAGCGCTTTCTTCCTAACATGACGGCAAGCTTCGGCACGCCCCTAGCCGCAGATAACGGCGCCAACGGCTTAGCCAACGTGACACTGCCTGTGGTGAATCTACCCGGACAGGTATTCGTCTGCGGCGACTGGGTAGGAAGCGGTCATCTACTTGTAGACGCAGCCATGAGCAGTGCTGTGGCAGCAGCCGAAGCCGCTATTGCCAGGGTTGAGGAAAGGGCTTATGCTGCTACTAACGCCACCTAACCTCAAATAGCACTTAGAGATGAAGCAGCAAAACGAGTTTCTAAAAACCGTTTTCATTGCAGCCCCCTGCGAAGTGGGCTGGGAGAACATGCAAGGGGTTAACGGCAAGGCTACTAGTGAATCAGATGCTGTGCGCTTTTGCACTGGCTGTAGTTTAAACGTCTTCAACCTCTCGAAGATGAGCGCCACAGAGGCCGAGGAACTGTTGAGGCGGACAAGCGTCAGCGGTGAAAAGCTCTGTGCCGGCATTTACCGACGCAAAGACGGAACGGTGATGACCGAAAATTGCCCAAAAGGTTTGAGAAAGCTGCGAGATACGGCTCGCAAGACTATCGAAAGAGCAGCAGCATTCCTGGCGACGGTAACAAGCGTGTCCCTCTGGCTACCGGCCAGAGCACAGACTAGATATAGCGACATGGAGCAAGGAACTTATTCAGAATTAGAAACTATAAGAACGAAAGTAGAAGCCTCTCAACCAAATAGAACAGAACCAGTCTCATATACAAGACACTCCCCAGCGAGATTCGGCCATACAACAAACTACTACCGGATAGAGCAGCGCAAGCCTCTCATGCAAGCTGTACCAATGAGGCCAGCCGTCCCCCTTGATGCCAATGCCTTCACTCAATTGGTTATGGCTGAACGAAATGCAATCGCCGGTAAATTTGTTTTGGCAGAAGTACATTATAAAGAAGCACTAAAGCTCAGTGTTGACCAAAAGCACGACCCTGCTTTAGCCAGTAACATCGCCAAGAGTTATGCAGCATTCTTGCGCAAGCACCAGCGCCAGAGCGAAGCTGTGCAGCTTGAGAAAGACTACAAGACAAAGTAAGAATCGAACTACGAATCTTGGAAGAGTGAGCCGATGCCACCAATGATGCCGCCACCACCAGACTCGGATGGGCTGCCACCGGCGCGAGGGGCATGCTCAAGAATGCGGTTAGCTAAACGTGAGAATGGCAGACTCTGCAACCAAACCGTTCCATGACCGCTCAACGTAGCAAGAAATAGGCCTTCGCCACCAAATACCATCGACTTCAAATTGCCAGCGCGGGCAATTGAATATTCAATGCCAGGAGTGAAGCCAACCAAACAACCGGTATCAACCCGAAGGGTCTCACCTTTGAGTTCTCTTTTAACGATAGTGCCACAGGCATGCACAAAGGCCAAGCCGTCGCCGCTCAAACTCTGAAGGACAAAGCCTTCGCCGCCGAAGAATCCAGTACCTAGTTTTTGAGTGAAGGCCACGTCTAGCTTGGTGCCATAAGCAGCACACAGGAAGCCATCACGCTGGCAGGTGACTTTGCCGCCGAGCTGGGCCAAGTCAAGCGGGATAATTTTGCCAGGATAAGGAGCGGCAAAAGCGACTTTCTGTTTGCCCGATCCGCCGTTAGAGAAGTGAGTAATCATCATAGACTCACCGGCCAGCATGCGCTTTCCAGCACCAAAGAGCTTTTTCATCATGCCCTGGTCAGCGTCTGTGCCGTCGCCCATTTTCGATTCGAAGACGATGCCCTGCTCCATATAGTTCATAGCCCCGGCTTCAGCAATCACTATTTCGCCAGGATCAAGCTCAATTTCCACCAGCTGCATGTCATCACCAATAATGGTGTAGTCAATTTCGTGTGCCCGCATAGTGCCCATTGTTATCTCTCCTTAGAGAACATGCTCAGTAAACATGACAAGTAAAGGGTTGCCGTTGATTCAAGACTGGGAGTTTATCATGTTGCTCAAAACTTAAGCTTAAGCACCTTATGAATTGACTAGGTTTAGGCTCCAGTACTTCAATTGACCTCAGTAGACGAGCGACCTCACACCGGCTACACAATAAAAGCGCTAGACTAGTTATATGAAGAAGACAAAGCGACCATAGTTCGAAAGAGACAAAGCTAGCCAGAGCCAAAGCTAGCCAGAGCGCGCAGAGAGGAGCCAAACACAGCTCTAAACTGACTGCAAAGAAAGGTGCGATGAGACTTTCAGCCTACCACTGTGCTATGGCAATATGCGGGGCTCTTGTGGCGCTCTGCTATGCACCTTCTTCGTTAGCTGAAAGTCTAGCTCAGACTCTAGCTCAGAATCAGACTATACCTCAGAATCAGACTGAAACACCAGTCGAAACACAAGCAGAAATACACGTTGAATCACAATCGGCATCGCCAGCTCCAGAACAAAGTCGACAAGCGGCGGTAGAGCAAGACAGCGGTGATATCGGCCGTCTCACGCGCATGGAAATGAAATATTTTGGCGCTGAAAATGTCTCCCATTGTTTTAGTCAGAGAATTGACCGCTTAGAAGCGATGATCTTTGGCCAAGCAACGAAAAATCCGCTCCAAAGCAGAATCAATAGACTAGAGCAAGCCCTGGGCACGGCCCCCACGGCAATGGTCGATCATTCCCCCTCTTATAAACCAACAGCAAAATCATCTTCATCCTCAACTTCATCTTCACCCAGCACTTCACCTATTGCTTCCTTCACGCCCTCATTCACTCACTCATCAACAGCACCCTCATCGACATTAAAAGTGCAGACTTTCGAATCTCTTAGCCAACTAGCTGTAGATGACTATGCCGCCAAGCGCTATCACGCGGCAGCAGAGCATTTAATGCAGGCCTTGCAGCACAACAATAAAGATGCTCGCACCTACTATCGACTGGGTGACGTATTGACTAAATTGCAAGACCAGGACGGAGCCAAGGAGGCATATGAAGCGGCCTTTAGTGTCGACCCCTTTGGAGCGATTGGCTCAATGGCTAAACAGCAGCTGCTATCTAGAGCCAAAACCACAGCCTATCAGGCCACCGCACCGCAAGATACACCAATAGTGGTGGCACGCACAGTCAACTGGCTCAACCGCCAGAGCAATGATATATCCGCCCGCTACAACCGCGAGGGCCGAGACTGGCAGCAATGGAGAGGCTACATGGCCGATATCGAAGCGGCAAAAATCCGCCAAGAAACTCAACTCGCTCTAGCTAATCTAAATCAAAATACCTATGCCAATAACAATTGGCGCGGCAATGCATTGGGAGGTAACACACTAGGAGCTAACACATTAGGAGGTGTTTATGGCTATCATACTAATGCTCGCCATTATGGCTACGGCGGTGGCTATGGGGCCACTAATGCTGCTGATCAGTACGATAGAGAAGAAATAAGCAATTTAGGAGATATTCGCGCCAACTATGTAATGACCGATGGCCGAGTGCAAGGCAACCGAGCCAGGCAAGAAGCAGCGGAAAAAGCGGCCAATGTGCAAGAGAGCGCAGCCAACCTCAAAGACTTGATGCTACAGCCAACTAAATCAGGCGGGGCACATCTAAGAGCGTTGGGCACCAATCTCTATGTGCGCTATTACGGGGACGAGACCCCAAGCTACGACTATCCAATCGTACCCGACGATCCAGTCGAAGAGCTGAGAGCGCAAGCCCTGCGGTTAAGCCGTCGATAAAGGCTAACAGCGGCAATCAGCGAATAATCCATCGGCGAATAGCTTTAATCACCGAATAGCCGGACTGCGCGAAAGTACTGTCGAGCTTGAGATCAAGCCGGTATCATGCAGAAGATCAATTTGAGCGTTATTGAAATTCACGATAGCCCGAGCTTTTTCGATAAGCGAAGAGGTGTAATCTTGCTGGGCCTTAAGCACATCAATATTGCGTCCCACCCCGTTTTGAAAACGCAGCTGTGCCAGGCGTAGTTCCTCGTTGGCGGAGCGCACTTGCGCTACAGCTTCTTCAATTTTTCTATCGGTCTTAAGCGATTGAAGATAAGAGCGTCGCACTTCTGAAGTGACCTTATTCAAGACCTGTTGCTGCTGTAAACCAGCCTGTCGAGCGGTCATCTTAGCAGCATAGGTATTGGCCAGATCAACGGCACCAAGACCCTCAAAATTCCAATTAACATTGACACCCAAAGTGTATAGCGCCGTAATCTGACGAGCCCGCACACCAACGCCACCAGCAGCACCAGCCAGAGTGATTGGCGCCAGTTCGTATTGTTTGCTTAGAGTCTCACCAATTCCCAAGACATTGCCACTAAAAGCAAAATTAGGTTGCAGTTTAGCCGCATTAATCACTATTTGTTTCTTAGCTGCCAGGCGCAACTCTTCATACTGCTTCAGCTCTGGTCGATTGTCTATGGCCAATTGCAGAAGACGAGCAGCATTGGCTTGCTCAGAAACGATGCGAATCTTTTGTAGCAATAAATCATTGGGCACGATATCAAGGCCTTGATTGGCATTAAGAAACTCAGCCAGAAGAATAGCGGCTTCACGGCGAGCGACCTGTTGATCAATTAAATTCTGGCGATCTTGAGAGAGCTGGGTCTCCGCCTGCAAAACTTCTAGATTAGTGGCTAAGCCACCCTGCTTCAAATCTTTGTTTAATGAAAGCTGACCTTCTGATGTCTCCACAGCCTTCACTCTAATTTGCAGAAGGGCCTCCTGCAGTAGAAGATCGTAATAGCGCTTAGCGGCGGTCTGGAGAGTATCGCTCACCGTAGCATGCTTGGAATGACGAGCGGCGCGATAGTTATTGCGATTCTGCAAAGCACCAAATAAGACACTACCACCGCGGTATCCGTAATACTTGAAGCCAGCCGAAGTTAAAATGAATGGATTGTTAAAGCTCAGAGGCTCAAGGGATTGACCGAATGGCACATTGGCCTTGCCCTTAAGATAATTCCACTGATAAGAGAGAGCAATATCAGGTAGAAACTTACCCATTGAAGAAACCATATTAGCCTTACGGGCCCGCTCGGCGTAAGAAGAAATACCGATATCAAGGTTGTTCTTCAAGGCGGCCTGCACCACATCATCGAGACTCATAGGTACTGTTGAAGCAGCATCGAGCAAAGAAGAATCTACTTTCTTATCGATAGAGATCAGAGCACTGAGGGGCGGTCGAACAATCTGAATGCGCTGAGGATCAACGTCGCTACCAGAGAGATCATCTACTGGCACCACCTCTTCTAGTGGACCTTTATTCAAGCCACGCAAAGGTAAATTCAAATCTTGAGCCAAAGCACTGCTCGAAGGTGAAAAAGTAGCACAACTGCCTAGCAATGCCAGAGAGAATGCAATGACCCTTGAAGAATTTTCCCATCTAAATTGGCGCAACATTATGCCAACTGCCTCCCGAATTTCGATGTACTTAGAGCTAAAAGAATTGTGGCAAAGGCAGCCAGAGCAAGAACGTCAGGCCAGATTGCCTCTAACCCAGCACCTTTGAGAATAATGGCGCGAACGCATGTGACGTAGTAACGCAAGGGGTCAAAGAGCGATAACACTTGGAAAAACTCCGGAATACTCTCTAATGGAGCCACGGCACCAGAAAGTTGAATCACCGGCAAGTTGACGAAAAAGGAAGTCAGAAGCGACTGTCTCTGGTTTTGCGAAAAGGCAGCGAGAGCGATACCAATAGCAATGCCAACGAGAATGGCAAGGAAAGAGACAAATAGAAAGAGAAAAATATTGCCCCTGAAAGGAACATGAAATACCACTGAACTAATCAACAAACAGACAAGCACTGTAATCATGAGCAGCATTGAAAGCGGAATGATCTTAGCTAGAAGAATCTGCAAAGAATTAACCGGTGTCATCAGCAGTTGCTCTAGTGTGCCGGAGTCTTTTTCGCGAATGACCGCAGCACTAGAGACCAAAGTACTGACAAGATTGAGAACCAGGGCGATTACTCCCGGGACAAAAAACCAGCTACTAATCAAGCCAGGGTTATAAGCAA
>CALRJJ020000319.1:0-6189 GCA_943367505.1 Flavobacterium psychrophilum
GTTCTACTACAACCACAGCCTAAATGGCGATAGATTTGAAGCCATTGGAACGCACAGAATACCAGCCAGCAGCCTTACAAAGCTCGAAGGAAAGCGCTTTGTCCAAGCATATCCTGAATTGATAACCAGGTTCAGGCCAGATGATCTCAACTGGTTCAGTATCGATGAAGTAGCTCCGCGCAATCCTAAACTTGCTACAAGTGTGGCGCAATTAAGACTGCTAGACCATCTTGATCTTAAGCGCTGCGCGCTCAATGGCGTCGACCTGAAAGTACTAGAAGCGCTAAAGAGGCTAACAGTACTAAATATAAGCCAATCTGTGGAAAGTAAAGAATTGGCCGAATTTTCACTACTCAAACAAATCCGCTCACTTCAACTTGAATACTTAGTGGATCCATCAGTCTTGATAAAGACCTTGCAAAGCTACAACAACCTTGAATGCTTGGATCTTCGACACGTAAAATTGAACAAGAATGATTATATCTGCCTTTCACAAATGAGTAGACTGCTGTCACTAACAGCCAAAGATTGCCATATGACAGACAACGATGTTGAAGTATTGTCGAAACTTTCGAATCTGAGATTCCTCAATATTGACGCTTGCAATGATCTAACAAGCAATTGTTTGGCTAGCTTTAGAAAATTCAGAAATCTTAAACACCTCACCCTGCCAGCGGGCCTTTATCAAAAACAGACCAAGAAGCAACTACAGCAACTCTTGCCTGGAATCACAATCATCGAAGGCGACTCAAACCAAGGATTAATGCCAATAATGTCTGACGACAAAGAAGACTAGAATAAATTGTCGAAACTACTGGAGGCGGCGGTGAACGTATACTTAATTGACGGCACATACGAACTCTATCGTCATTTTTACGCCCTACCAGAAGCGACTGATGACAATGGTCAAGAAATAGCGGCCACAAGAGGCGTTATTAACTCAGTGGTATCAATGCTAGAGCAAGGCGCCACGCACATTGCTGTAGCCACGGATCATGTCATAGAGTCTTTTCGCAACGCCATCTACGACGGCTATAAAACAGGTGATGGTGTACCGCCTGAAATTATGTCGCAGATAGCAATCGTAGAAACAGCTCTAGAGGCCCTCGGTGTCAAAGTCTGGCCCATGATTGAGTTTGAAGCCGATGACGCCCTAGCAGCAGCGGCAGTCAAAGCGGCAGCAATTGCCGAAGTAAATCAAGTATTGATTTGCACCCCAGACAAAGACTTATGCCAGTGCGTCAGCGCATCTAAAATAGTACAACTAGATCGCAGGCGCGATAATTCCATTCGCAACGAAACCGGTGTCGAAGAAAAGTTTGGTGTCAAGCCTGCTTCTATTCCTGACTTCTTGGCTTTAGTTGGTGATACCGCCGACGGTTACCCTGGGCTGTCCGGCTGGGGCGAAAAAGGGGCTGCCACCATACTGTCGCACTTCAAGCATTTAGAAGACATACCCAAAGACTTAGCCCAATGGCCGACCATCAGGGGTGCCGCGAAACTAGCCGCCACGCTCTTCAGCCAGTGGGAGGAAGTACTACTCTATCGCCAATTGGCAACACTAAGGCTTGATGTGCCAGTCTTTGAAGACATCAACGAATTAAAATGGCTCGGACCCAAAGATGAGTTTGAAGCAGTTTGCGAGCGTTTGAAAGCTAAAAACACCTATAAACGCGTCCAGAAATTAAATAGCGGCAAAGTCTAACCGACTGATGCAAAATCCCCGGGAAAATACTGGCATCCCCGGCAAATGCATATGGTAGTCTCAAACCATATGCCAAATAAATCCACAAACTCAAAAGCCATATGCTTGGCTGCGACCTTAGGTAAAATGCCCGCTCCAAAGCTAGGCAAAAAACTAAGTCGAAAGCTAGCAACAACGCTACTTCTAGCTAGTGTTGGCTCAACAAATTTGTATCTTTTCGGCAGTTGCCAGCCTTGCTGGGCGATACCAAAGGGCAAGCCAGCCAGAGTGGAAGGCAAGATGATAACTAAATCGGTAATTGTCACAGGTGAGAAAGCAGCAGCCCAATCATATGGTGAAAATATTGATCAAGCTAACCTAATTGTTAGCGCCGAGTATCAAGAAAACGGCAGCATTCTAATAAAACAAGTACTCAAAGGTGACAAGAGCTGGAGCGGCAAAACTATTAAGCTCGCCAGTGCAATCAAAATGGGTTGCCGCCAACAGCCTGTGCCATCTATAAAGAACGCCGCAGTGCTACTGCGCGACAATGGCAAAAAAGAATTTAGCGTAGTTGAAATCTACGACACTCCAGATCAAATTGCCTTTCTGCATTGCTTCATACCGATATATGCAAACAATTCAGCTACTACTGAGAAGACAAAGTTCGCCTTATTGAGCAAGCTATTTACTAATCCAAACAGCAATGCCACTGCCTTTGAAGCAGATCCAACCGCTACTTTCAAAAAAGAATTTCTGTCGGCCTTAGGCACCATGAAACAACCAGCAAATTTTGACCTGGTAAAAGAACTATATTTGCGACCAGATCTTTCAGCCAAAGACAAGTTGTCTCTGCAAGAATGGATGGCCAATACTGGCGACAAAAGAGTGCTTCCGATTCTCTACATCGCGCTTAAAAGCAAAGACAAATTTATCAGCAGTGATGCCCTCTCAAGACTAACCTCTAACTATTCAAGCCCGGCAACAGACAAGGCAATCGCTGAGGCCTATAACTCTCTACCAGATCAAAGTAAACCAATGGCAGCGCGCTATCTGGTCAAACGCGGCGCCAATAACCTGGTAAAGCCGGCTCTTATGGCTAATGCAGTGGAGGCTGCCAGCACGCCGTTTCAAAAGGCCACCACCCTAGAGCACCAGGGCAAAGTCAAAGAATCACAAGGGCTCTATTTATCAATTTTAGAATCTCCTGAAGACAACAGCTACGTCATCGAAACTGCAATGGCTAAAGTATTAAACGCGGCCAAAACACAAGATGCAAGCGCTATCAAGCAAAGGGTGATCAAAGCTCGACTAAGCTGGCTCAACAAGTACGTCCAAAATAGCAATTATCTCGAAGCTCAGAGTGCGGCCGATATACTTGGCAAACTTCACGACGCTAGGGGTCTCGATGCCCTGCAATCAATTCTGGCCAAGAGAGAGTCTATCTTTGTCAAAGCCAACCAAACAGCGACTTTTGCCATTGCCGCTCTAGGCGCTAGTGCCAAACAAAGCACAACAACCATTCTTTTAAGAGAAATTGAAAGCAACACTGCCATTGCTCAAAAGCCCGATGAACAGATAATTTTACTCTTAGAGCTAGCCTGGCTGCAGCAGCCTGATGGCGGCAAACAAGTGAGTAAAGCAATAGAAAAGAACAGCGCCTGGCTCGGCTCTTACAATCAAGTTCAGCCCCTCTTGAATGGGCTACAGAGCAAAGATGAAGGCCAATTTCTAACACAAAAGCTCGTCGAGAAAAAGCTGCCAGCTCAAGCTCTCGACTGGATCATAGTGAGATTGGGCGACCTGCACGAAAGCCGTGCTATTGATGCACTGATGGCTGAATTTGAGAAGCCCTATTCTTACTCACCTGAGACAACAAAAGTAGCTCTAGAAAAGATTTCAACCAATGGCCAAGCAAGAGAAGTACTAGTTAAAAAGCTCAAGTCGATTGCCCGGAATGCGCAGTCTGCGGCCCAAGCCAATGCAATAGAACTACTGGCCGCAATTGACGGCGAAAAGGCACTACCTGTAGTGCGACAAATTATCAAGAATGGTCAACTTGAAGCCAAAGTGCGAGCACTTAATATCATTTCTCGCCTCGGTACTAAACAAGACTTAGCTCTTCTTCTACCCATGTCAAATTACTGGAGCGGAGACCGCAAAACCCATTATTGGGTAATGCAAGCAATCGGGGAACTTAATAATAAATAGTGGGAACCATTGAAACAAGTCGACGTCGAGGTCATGAGATTCAATAATCTAGCCAAAGACGAAACAGTGGTATGCAGTCAGACTTCATCCAGCCCACAACTAATCCTCTTATTCTAAGCCTAGTTAAGGCGATGATTCCGATCGCACTAAAGATGGAAAAGCTAGATGTGCGCCCAAGCGAGCATTGCATTGAACTGGTCAAATCAATAAAAAACATGCCAGCAATATTGGCAGTCAACCATACTGATCGCTGCGACCCATCGGTAGTAGCGGCCCTTTCTCTAAAATGCCAAGAAGATTTCTACTATTTAGCCGCCCGTGAGTTATTTGACGAAAATCTAGGGCTGCGGGGCTGGCTGATGCAAAACAGCGGGGTCTACTCTGTAATTAGAGGAACACCTGAAGACACAGACTCAAAAGCCGAGACAATCGCCTTAATTGCCCAAGGCAAGCAAAAGTTGGTAATGTTTCCCGAAGGCGACGTAACAGGCCGAGACGACGTCATGCTGCCCTTCAAGCGCGATGGTATCGCTAATATACTGGAAGCTCAGAGAATCTGCTTCGAGCACGAAAGTAACCGCACCGTTCAAGTAATACCTCTGGCCATATACTATGAAGTGTCTGAAAATGCCATTCCGCAACTAAAACATTGCTTGAATAGACAAGAAGAATTTCTTGGACTGAGCAATTGGAATGGCCCGATAGAAGCGCGGGTTCAGCGTATTCTCTTCAGCATGCTCAGACACTTAGAGCAGCACTATGGCAAACAATCAGAGGCAAAAGCTGCTGACCAGCGCATTCGTGAACTCAGTTACTATATAACGTCCCTTGTCGCTAATATTACCGGCACTGACAACTACGATCAATCATCTATAAATACCTACCTATATTCGGTCAGAGGGCGGCTGCAACGACTAATTGACAACAAAACTGACAGCCCAATTTGCTTTGATAATGTATTGCGCAAAGAGAACATCAATAGTTTTCAAACGGGAGTGCACGACCTCGATCGCGTGCAGCATTTGCTCATACTGTTATCAACCCTGCAGCAACAGCCCGCCACACTTGATGTTTTGTGGCGAATAATTGATCGCATGGAGCATTTGATAATAGGCAATACCTCTGCAAAAGGTAACCGCATTGCCTGGATTGAAGCAGGGCAACCAATAAACTTAGAAAGCACAGTCGGCGAATACTCAAAGAACCCGAATCAGGCAATCGATCGCACAGAAGAACAGCTCAGAGGAAGTATGCAAAATCTCCTCAAGCAGCTCAAGGAACAATCGCTGGCCTTATCGGAGACCGTCTAGAGAGCATTTTGAGACAACCACAAGCACAAAATGGAACTTTCAGGCGGTGACACCGTCACTGAGCCTGACTTATAGGCAAAGCAAAAGGCGAGGAAATTATCATGGGTAAAGCAGCAATTTTATGGGTGATGGGCGTACCAACAGGGGCAATCGTCGTGCTCTGGATGATGGGAATGCTTAACTAATAAACAGATCACCACAAAACATTTGTCTTCCGATAAACTATCTAGCTACAGTAAAAGTGGATAGAGAAGTGGTTGAAAGAGAAGTAAAGAATCTAATTTTGGCAGTGACTGTTCTTGCTCTTTCACTAGGCAATTCAGCCTCAGCAGAAACTACAGCGCCTGAAACTACAGCCCCAGCAACTACAGCTTCAGCAACTCTAGCTCCGGCAACACTAGTGCGCGGAACTAGAGTCAGCATCAGCAAGACTGACAACTTTAGCGCTGCCCCCAATTTTTCTGGTTTCATTGATAAAGCCACTCAGTCTTCAATAATGGTGACCGAGATGCCATCCCCATTTGAAGCAACTACAGCTGGCTTCAACGAAGAAGGGCTAGCCAGCCGCTCAATGAAGCTAGCAAGCAAAGAAGCAGTAACAGTAGGAGATTACCCTGGCATACTCTGCTCTGTTAAACAGACGGCCTATGGTACAGACTTCTCAAAATGGATACTAGCCTTCGGCGACAAAGACCGAACAATCGTTGTCACAGCTTCCTTTCCTGATAGTGAAACAGAGAAGCTCTCGGCATCCCTCAAGCAAACTCTATTAACAGCTCGCTACGACTCTAAAGCTCAGCCGCCAGATCCAATGGCTGACTTACCCTTTACTATATCGGGCTCGAAGACACTGCTCATGGCCGGTCGCATTCAAAACACTCTATTATTCTCGCCTACTGGCAAAATAACTGCAATTGACCCCAAAGACCACAGTCTGTTTCTGGTTGGCCAAGCCCTCAACGATATCGACATTCCAGACAAATC
>CALRJJ020000320.1:0-6179 GCA_943367505.1 Flavobacterium psychrophilum
TCTAGTAAAAATATAGTTACACAACGCTTAAACTGGCCTAAAGAGTGGCACCTGCTAGTGGTTTCACCGCAATTTAGTCTGACCACTGCAAATGCCAGAGCTGTTCTTCCGGCGCAGGTGAAGATGGAAGATGCCATCTTCAATGTGCAGAAAGTCGCATCTCTTGTGGCCGCTGTTGCTCGGCGTGATGAGTCAGCCTTTAAAGATGCCCTTGATGATAGATTGCATGAGCCTTATCGGGCTCAATTGGTGCCAGAGCTTGCCAAATTGCGCCGAGAGTTGATGAACGAGCCGATCATGGGGTGTACCCTGTCTGGTGCGGGTTCGTCGGTGCTAGTAATAGTCCATGAGAAGCGTAAGGCGCAGGTGCGCGAGCGCTTGGGTTATTGGGTCGAAACCGAGAACAAGCCTCCTCGCATTCTTGACTGTCAAGTAGACGATCAAGGGATTCAGGAGCTTGATTTGTAGCCTGATTTGCAGCCGCATTTGTAAGTTCTGTTAAAAAGTAAACTTAGTTCCGTTTACAGATTGAGTAGCTTAGTTAAATCGTCGACGTCCTTGGTTCTACCTAGCATTGTTTTGTAGGCAATCAGTTGCTCTAGCGGTTGAACGCTCACTTTCATGCCGTGAAAAGGTATTAGTTGGGCCCTTTTGATGTCAACTGTTAGGGGGACCCACTGCCCTTTGTGGCAAATCTGCTGTGCTTCGATTTGATTGATGTCAACTTCAATATCGTCGATTTTCAGATTGAACATTACCATTTGAAATTCATCGTCTTGATAGAAGCGCAAAGGCGAGACGATATGCTGCCGAAGCAGATAAGCGACTAATTCGATGTGGGCGCGCGGCATCTCCAGGTCGATGTCGTGAAGAGGCCATTTTGAGCCGTGAATATTGCCAGCCAGGCCACCAGTGAATTGATACGGCACTTTGTGTTCCGTCAATAAATTGACTAGCCGCTTGATGATTTCAAGTTTCTCGCTGCTAATTATTTCTGACTCTGTCATTGCTTCTTCTTATTGCTTTTTCGCTACCTGTTTTGCTGTGCGAATTTGGCAAATTATTAGTAAATCTGGTGCATTTTTATAGTTTTTAGCTTTCGCTTTGAACTTTGTGTGTGCGTGTTTTAAGTGCTTCGAATTTCGAACGCGAACCATGTTAACCCATTTTTTCGCTTTTTGCTTGAGGCTGGAAACCATTGCTGTGCCTGGCTTTTTGTGAGCCGCTTTTGTCGGTCTGATCTGGCTGATTTGAGATCGGTGGATCTTGTTTCTTACCGTGGCTAACACAAATGGTCACTTTTTGATCACAACGTGAGCGTAACGTGAAGATTGGGTGGTGTCGAGATTGTTTGGCACTAACACAGGGGGCCTAAGGGAGGCTAACAATGAAAATAGATGCGAAACAGTATACGGAACCTGATACTTCAAATTTTGAGCTGGCTAGCGGTCTGCTCCATCGGCTTTGCAAGCATGCCGATGTCAAAGTAAGACTGCATCTAGCTGAAAATAGGCACACCCCGATTGAGTTGCTCATAGTTTTAGGCTGTGATAGTAACCCATCGGTACGATTGGCAGTAGCTGAGAATGCAAGCGCTCATCTTTGCTTAATTGAGCGTGCTGTTGAAGATATTAGTGTTGATGTGCGCTACGGGCTCGCGGAAAACCCGCATTTGCCCACGCATCTATTGGAAAAGTTGGCAGAAGACGATAATCCTTACGTCGCCTGTCGCGCCGAGCGAACCTTGGCTAGGGTGTTGAAAGAGCGCATTGCACTCCAGCACTCGAAGAGCCGTTGTTTGTCTAGCTGAAAGTCGCAGAATTTAAGACTATTAGCGAAATAGATGAGACCAACAGATAAGTAGAACGTAGTTCTAGTTTCTGAAAATGTCTTAGCCGCTGCAATGCATTAGCTTCGGCTTGATGCAGGGTATGGCTGGCAACAGGCAAGTAGATACCTTTTGGTTGGGAGAATCCAGCTCTTTACCACTAGGCATCTGCACCACCCGCGAGGGCCAATCAGTGATTTGCAAATTTGGTCGTTTGTAGATCGCTGTATTGGCTCTCATTACTAGCGTAAGGCAGCATACTTGGAGTGTTCGCTCAAGAATGGCTGTGCTGCCTTGTCTGTGGCCAAAAGAGTTGGCAGACTCCAGTCGGCTTTTTTTGTTTCCGAGGCAATTTAATCTGCGTTGGTGAAAATGCCTCAATGCCGCCCCTGGCTGGGTTTTCGCCCATTGATTATTTCCCTGCCATGATTCTGGTGCCAATCTGTGCCAAACTTGGTACCGTGTTGAAGACTATTTTTGACAAAATGCTTTAGTAGCCAGGAGGTTTTCCTTTTGTTTAATCGTGCAGCAGGGTTTGTTTTAAGCCTTTCACTAAGTCTGAGTCTGGTGTCGTTAGTGGTGCCGAGCGCTAGGGCGCAGAAGGCTAAAGCGGCAGCCGCCAGTACGGCAAAGACTTTGTCGCTTGGCTCGCGTACTTCTCCGCATGCTTTTCGAGACAGACTATTTAAAGGGAAATTGTCGGCTGATGTAGTGGCCGCAGAAAAGTTGCTTCTTGATGGGAAGTACGCGCAGGCGCAGGATGCATTTCGCGTTGCCGTAAACAAGAACTCAAAAGATGCTGCAGCACTTACTGGTCTTGGCTTTGCTCTTGTTCAGCAGTATAAGCTCGATGCTGCCGATGAACAGTTTGCCAAGGCTTTGAAAGTAAATAGTAAAACTCCGTTGGCCCTTGTCGGACAGTCGATGTCTAAGCTCTATCGATTGCAGTCATCATCAATGACCGTAATTTCTCAGCGTGATGCCACTCTTGTTTCGGCAGAAGCTGGTTGCAGGCAGGCTTTGAAGTTGGATCCGAAAGCCGCCGAAGCCTATATCGTTTTAGGTTTGGTTCAGCGTGAACAGGGGCGATTGAAAGAAGCTAAAAATAGTTTGTCCATGGCTATTAAGCTAGATCCTCAATATAGCTCTGCCTTTGTTCAGCGCGGATTGATTGACTTGAAACTAGGAGACACTGCTGCTGCTCTAACTGACTTTGGCTCAGCAATTAGTTTGCGTTCTGATAATGCCGCTGCCCACTACGGTTTAGGGAAGGCTTATTTGAATCAAGGCATGCTTGATGATGCTTACAAGTCACTAAATACATCACTTTCTTTGAACAACAATAGTGCACCTGCACACATTGCCTTAGGTGACGTCTATCGCTTGCAGAACAATCGCGTTGCTGCCATTAAAGAGTATCAAGCCGCGATTTTAATCAAAGCAGAAAGCGATGATGCTTATTTGCGCATGGCTGATATTCGGGAGTCGCGTGGTGACCTTGAGTTGGCGCTCGGGGATTTGCGTTCAGGTCTAGCGCTGAGCCCCAATAGTGTAGATTTGCATCGCCGTGCTGGTGATATCAATTTGCGCTTAGAGAAAACCGATGATGCCTTGAAGGAATATACAACTGTTTTAGGATTCGCTCCTGGAGATGTTGCTGCTGTTAAGGGCATGACAAGAACTTTGATGATCAAGGCTCAGAAGGAAGCAAACGGTGCCTTCTTCGTCTCTAACAACTTTGAATCAGCCGAGAATTTCATTCAGCGGGCCATTCAGTTAAACCCAAATGATATGGAATTGCGTTTGGCTGATGCTAAGTTGCGGGCGATTTCGGGAAAACCAGTGGATTTATCCACTATTGGAACACCGACAAACGATCCTCAACGAATTGCCTATGCTGAGGCTTGTCTTGCCCAGTTTAAGTATCAAGAAGCCACCCAAGCCTTTGAGACAGTTATTGCCAATTGCACCACTTCAGCTCAAGCGTTTGCCGTCGCTGACATGGCTTTGATGATTCGCGATCTTGATAGCGCAGATAGTGCCTATAAACGTGGTGGCACATTTAGTGATGAAGACGCTGCTGCGCGCTCTAAGCGAGGCTTGAACAACGTAGCGACTGCCCGCGACAAGGCCCGGCAAGCGTTGACTTTAGGGCAAGATCTTTCTCGCAAGAAACAGCTGACGAGTGCAATTGACCAGTTCAGGAATGCTGCCTATCTCAATCCGCGTCTTTCTGCCGCTCATTTGGGCTTGGCCGAAACTTTGGAGAAGCTCTATAACAAGTCTGCTCCACCTTTGCGTGAAGCCGCTCTTCACTATCGCGCTTATGCGAGCCTGGAGCCAGGTCTGCCAGAAAAACAAGCTGAGAAGATTGCCAAGCGTGCGGAGAAATGCGACGAGATTGCTTTTAAACTTGAGCAAGGTAAATCTACTAGTAAGCTTTCATCGATTTTTAGTTCGGTGGAGAAGTTCTTTAAGGACTAGGGCACTATTTGTTGGAAGTAGTTCCTGCTAGCTAAGTGTTAAATAATTCTGGTTGCAGTTGAGAATGAAAAAGAAGCTTGAGCATTCGCTCAAGCTTCTTTTTTGTTGTCTGTAATTTCTGATTTTGAAGGTTCCGGATTAAGGCGATATCGGTTTAGTTTTGAAGGTTCCGGATTAAGGCGATATCGGTTTAGTTTTGAAAGTTCCGGATTAAGGCGATATCGGTTTAATTTCCTCTTCCTCCTATAGCGATTTTTGACGATGATGGCAAATTCGGATTGAACTTATTCCTCTATTCCAACGTTTGTAATAAAACGAGGAGGACTAGTTATGGAAAATGAATTTGCTGAGGTTGTCCGATTGCGTGATGTATGGCCTGAATTTGAACGATGGATACCGACTGATGCTGCTGCTGCAGATGCAATTTTTCAGCTTCTTGAGAGGCAAGGGCGTATAGTGTGTCGTTGTTCTAGTACTAATGTGGTGCGGGCTCCGGGAGGACGTACCTTTAAGTGCTTAGTATGTCGGCATAAGACTTGGTTTACAGCTAACACCCTACTTGAACGGACCACTAACCTAAAGGGGTGGATGGCCGCAATTTACTTGAAGCAGAATAGAGTTGTTTTTACACCGGCTCAACTGGCTAGGCTAACTGAAATTTCGCCCACCGGAGCCTATGAGATTCATACCAAATTAAATCTCGTTGTTTGTGGCCAAATCAACGACGACGCCTTGTTGCTGCAATCCGAAGTATTTCAAGATGCTATTTGTAAGCGTAGTCGTGAAACGCCCGCACGTTTACATCCTGTGGCTGAAGAGCTAGCTGCACGTGGAGTCGAAGTGGAAGTTGACCATACCCCGTTGAATACAGACAGTGCTTCACCATCTTGCCATGAGCTGAGCACCGCAGATGGTTCCTTGGCTGTTGTTGAAAAGTACCCTGATGCTTCTGCTCGCCGTGAACCGTTGCCCGTTAGAAGCATAGGGAGCGCCATTGCCTTTATAAAAGGAAATTGTCATGGAGTAAGCCGAAAGTATCTGCAATTGTATTTGGCTGGCTTTTGCTACCAGTTTAAGAAACTGGCGCGTGCGCCCGACGCACTCCTGAATGCCTGCCTGGCTCATCCTCCAATAACTTATAACGATTTGCTGTGCTACGTTACGCCCGTCTACGTGCAGTTTCCGTGGGTGTAATTCTCTCCCGTTAGTCTTTGCCATTTACCTGATTTAAGAATTTGCGCAGTTTATTGCGAGCAGCAGTTTGGGTACAAAAGACCTATTACTGAAGGTAATTCTTATGCCCATGGCTCGCGGTCAAAACCGTAGTTCGGAGCAAGGACTTGAGTCTCCGCAGGCTGAGCATTCTTTGCTTGGTTCCTTTGCTTCGTCTGCGTTAGACGCCGGCCTTCAGCGCCCAGTCAACGGTATATCGCAGTTGGCTGGTATTCTTGTCGACAAGCAGCTTCCTGAGCTACACCTGGTTGACCCAGCGAAGCCGTCTAGTGGCGCTGAGGTATATGTGCAGCAGGCCGGCGCGGCAGTGGGTATGATCGTGCCCTTTTTGATCAGCCGGGCTGCCGTGCGCGGGGCTCTTGGAAGCCGATTGGGTACGTCTGTTGTTTCTGCCGCTGTGGAGGGCGGAGGAACGGGGTTTGTCATGGGTGGCATTCTCTCACCTGTTGAAAATGAGCGAAGTTTTTGGTCTAGTCGATTGAGTAACGCCGTCACTGAAGCGGGTACATTTGCTGCTCTGTCATCCTCGCTTCGCGGTCTTAGCGGAGTTCGTACGTTTGCCGTCGCACCAGAGTCGACCGTTTGGGCGAAGGTAGGTAAGGGTGCTGCCGTTGGTGCCATCGCTGGCATTCCT
>CALRJJ020000321.1:0-6177 GCA_943367505.1 Flavobacterium psychrophilum
GCAGGCAACAGCCAGGCTCCAACCAGGATACCAAAGCTCGAAGGCCGCTAGCTGCTGCTCGTCAAGTTGGGGACGTTTCTCATCCGATACCATGCCCAGCACGTCGTAAGCTGCCATCGGACTTTGGGCGAGCACAACCTCGTAAGGTCCGAACTTCACTATCACTGCCGAACTGCGGGTGGTGGCTGATTTCGCGCCGAGAAGAATCAATTCTTGCTGCGATACTGCAGCGGCCTGGTCTGCAAGAATGTTTTTGAATGGGATAGTGTTTAGCAGATAGGCATCTGTGATGATGCTTGCACCTTCTGCTAGTGGGATGGGCAAGAGCATGGCATTGCCATACTTTTTGCGAGGGGGATATCCCAGGGCTGTCCAATCAAATTTATTGCTGGTCGTAGACTTCGAGGTAGATTGCGAGAAATAAGGATTAAATGCCCGTGCTTCATTCGCAGTTGAGGTGGACTTGCCAGTTCCGTTCTTCATGCGGTTTTGATATGCCCAACAGTGTAAGCCTCGGGAGATTTCCCAGGTTGAGACAATTGTCTTTGAGAATTCAGCGGCACGAATTGATATGCACATACGCTTTATGATTTAGTTGGTTAAGTGAATTGAGAACCAGTAAGCCGTTGTTTTTCTTCAAGCGGTGTTGTCTATCCTTCAATGAACATGCAGAAGAGACTCTTAATAGAGAGACCTTTCAAGATGCATAGATTGGTAGGGCTTGCCGGATTGAAGTTGACTATTCCTTACTGGAGATATTTGAGAAGACTCCACTAAGATGCCATACGCATGGTCTGAATTGCCAGTAGCCAAGTGGGTAGGGGTGGCCACTCTCCGGGTGGAGCGAGATTACCATCCGCTCATTGAGCGGTTTGGCTAATTGCTAGCTTGCGCGAGCACTCATTGCGCCACCATCGAAGTAGTAACACTATTTACTTTTGTGGAATTCAAGACGACTATTCTCACTAAATTGCTATTGTGTCTTTCTTGAAACTGGCTTGGTCATTCAGTTTTGGGTTGTCTTAAACATATTTCAAATATCTAGGCTGTATGCAAAAGGTTGAGCTGATATATTCCTACCTTCGCTCTTTTGCGTGTGTGCAAATTCGGCGCAAGAGCTGATCGCTCTTAACTCACATTTCCTTATTTACTAGAAAGATACTCGGTTTCAGATGTTTGCTAGAAAGCAAAAAGCTTTCTCTATACCAACACGTAGTGAACTCAATGCCATGTGGCTGAAGGCTCGAAAACAAATTGGTACTAGTCCAACGCTTCAGATTGCTCAATCTGCTTTGAGTTTTAGGCCTGCTGAGCTGTCAGTAAAATGTTATCGCTCAAGCACTGAGCCAATTTGGCAGATTGCTCTTCACGATTCTGGAGAAGAGCGAACTCAAATACTTATTAGTAGTGATTTGTCTGCCGTTAGCCGCTGGATATCGGAGAGCCTGACGGCTTCTACTGCTGCAAGATTCGCTTATGATTCTGGGACTACTGAATCAGCTGAAGAATGGCATGACAATAGTCTGGCTGAAATTGATGACGACAGAGATACTGTTGCTATTTCTTGTGCTGCGCTTTTTCAAGCCCTGGCTGCTGGAAGAGTAACAGGAAGCTTGAATATTGAGAATCAAGTTGCTTCTGGTACTGTTCATTGGCGCAGAGGTGAGGTTGTTAAAGTTCAGTGGGCAAGGCTTTCTGGTAGCGAAGCATTGATTCAAATGATTTTGCTGAAAGAGGGACGCTATAGTTTCGATTCTGGCATGTCTTTGGTTGGTGCCTTGTCGCCTAAGCCTAGTCAAATTAAGTCAGATGTTTCTTTGGCACTAGATACAGTGCTACTAGAGGCGGCATATAGAGAGGCACAGCTTTCAGCTCTGTTTGAAGATCAAGCCCTGGGTTTTCTGTCTGTTAAGCGCAGAGAGAGTCTTTTTAGCCAGGCTCGAATTAATCGAAATTTGACTCAGATATGTGGACACGAACACCTGGTCTATTGCCTAGAATTGCTAAGATTCATGGGCTCCGAAGAACTGTTGTTGTCAACGTTACAGTCTAGAGTCTGCCTTCCTTTTGATGTCTTTGTTTCGGCCACTGCAACGCTTGTCAGTGCTGGTTTTGTCAGGGTTAAGAGTTACCAAAACACAGAAGAACCAAGGAGGCGAGATATAGCAAATCGGCGGCTAGATCTTGAAGACTTGCTTGCCGACGATTTGAATAAATCACTGCTCTCAAATCGAGCAATGTCGTTTGTTCTGATCAAGAGTTTGCTTGGCAAAACAAGCGAGCCTTTGCTCAATAAGATAAAGTCTTTGATGAGAAAGGGAGACAAAATTTACAGCATTGATGATAATTCTCTGCTTGCTGTTTTGCCTAATGCATCAAGCAATGAAGCGGCTGGATTTGTTCGCCAACTAAGGAACAAGGCTGACAAAGAGATTCTTATGAAGCCATTAACAGCCTTGAATTCAGCCAGTTTCGCTTTCTTAAGCTCGGTGGTAACTTTTCCCGAGGATGGACATGAGCTACAAACTGTCTTGGGTAAAGCACGAGAGGCACTGATCACCACTCGTCGTCTCGGCGTGAGTTAGATTTACTTGCAGAATAGTTAGTTAAAGGTCAAAAAAAAGAACAGAATGGAGACTTAGGCACCATTCTGTTCTTTTTGTTTTAGGGTTAGAGCCAAGACGGCTAGCTTCTCATCAGGTACTTTCTGCAACTTTGGTGTTTCAAAAATACACGCAAATTTCCAGCGATCCGTATTTTCCTACATACGCCTTAAGCTTGAAGCCCAGTCGCCGAAGTTCAAGAAGGACCAGCCTTTTCCAGCCCAAGATGCTGTTCATTGGAAATGAGTCCAAGTTGACTTCACATTCTACGGCGTCTAAGCTGTCGCTAAAAAGGCGACGCCACCAAGAAGTGTTGGCTCTATAGTACTTTTGGCCCCATGTGCGAAGCTCCGCTGTAACGTTAATACGTCCCCAAAAGAGGGAATGCCGGTCAAAACCGTTTGCTTTGAGCCGAAGCATGGAATCACGGACTTCCTTTAGATGGTTCTGAGCCTCTTGCTCTTCTAGAGCAGGTTTGGACAGGCTTATTTCTGCGCTAGAAGGCACATCATGTAATCTTAGCTCGGTGAGTATTTGATTAGACTCAATGTTGCCACTTGCAATTTCTGCTGCTCTGAGAAGCAATTGAGCCCGTTTAGCTATGTGCTGTGGCTCGATCATCAACTCAGGACGCGCCAGTATAAGTGATGCTTGCTCGCTTCGTGTCAGCGCTTCACTTCGGAGGAATTTTACCTCGTCTGCAGCAATTGCCGAGTTATCCGGCGAAACGAGCATTGCCCTTTTGTTAGCGGCAGCAGCGACTAAGAACTGCTCTGCTTCTTGCAGGAGTGTTTCAACTTCTGCAAATAGAGGCTCAAAATCAGAATCATCTAAGTTAAACATACTCCTTTCTCCCAATCGATGAAACAGGCTAAATACTTGAGCCAGAACTTTTTCCTTTCAGTTGAGCACTGTTAAGGGGCAGCTAGAGCCTCGGGAGTCAGTGGGTACTGACGACGAAGCACTTTAGTATTAGTATTTGTGGCTTCAGTAGTAAAGGGAAAGCCGCTCTTCTCCATTACTTCATTGTATTTGGTGGCAAGCTCGGTATATCTCCGGCTCAAGCCAAGTACTTCCTGCTCCAATAGGTTCCGTGCCTTTAAGTCTTCTGGCTCCCAGTTTTCCTTTGGCTTGCCATGGTAGCTCGATATCAAGCTAGTGAGCTCTTGTGTTGCCCGTTGGAACTTTGGAGCATAGAGCTCGAGTTCATTGCTGGTTTTATGCAGCCACTGATATTTCTTAGCTGCGGCCTGCCCCGGATAGAATGTTTCTTCAAGCACCTGCTCAATTTGACCGAACAAGCCCACATGGTGTCCGATCACACCGAGGCTACCGAGGAGCAAAACGCTCACGATTAGAACGGTCCATTTCTTCTGAGCTGTTGCGTTAGTAGCCATAGTTTTATTGTTGAATTGCTTTAGTAGTTGGTTTTTGGATCTATTTCCTGCCTACAATGCTCTTTGTCAGAGGGTGGAGCAATAAGATGATGTTGACTTCACTGCTGATGAAACAGAGAGATATGAGCAATACCAAAGGGCTTGGTTGCATGATGATTATGTTAGTCAAGACGATTAAGAAGGCCGTGATGGCCAGAGCCTTGAAAAGGTCTAGTTCATCGCCACGACCGCTTCGTCGCAGCAAAGGCACTTTGTCCATGAGATCGTACAGCCCATGAAACAGGCTTAGCAGTGGGTTATTGGTGCGAAGGGGCTGAAGCGGCTTTGTTCGAGCGGTCGAATTCTCTCGTCTTGCCAGCCATAAGATAACGGCCGTTAGAGCCATATTGAGGCCCAGGTAGATAGCCGCGATGAGCATTATCGTCATAGTTATTGTGTCTGTGTTTTGTCTTTGTCTGTCTTGTCTGCCTTCCCTGCCTTAATCTGCCATTGCAGATCCATCCAGTCTTCGAGTCGTTTTACGAACTCGATTCTATGCACTCCGAGAATTACATAGAGCGACCCGCTGAACCAGAGTGGGTCTACCCAGATGTCTAAGGGGGTATCCTCGCAACGGTCAGTGAAGTTGACGGGGAAGATTTCTCCAGTAGCTTTGACTGTAAACCAGGCATTGTATCGATGGCCTTCACCAGAGACGAGAAAATTACCTGCTGTTAAATAGTCGAAGCTGAGAATATCTGGGTTGATGAAATCTTGCACTAATGTTTCTACTTCGTGCACTTCAAGCTCCACGACTTCTTGTGGAGACACTGGGGCATCCAATCGGCAGGTCTTAGGGATCTGACTAGCTGAATGGTTGTCTGCCAAGGTATTTTCTGAATCGAGAGGTGACTGTGCTGCCGCTGACTCAGATGATGCTGATGTTGTTGCTGTTGCTACTGGATCTAGTGTTGATGCTGTAGATTGAGCGTTCATAAGGCTGTCCTCCGGATCTTGTTGATAAGTGAATTTCTAGAAGTGATCATCCAAGCGGAATTGCCGTTGGCGTTGCACATCTTTGTCGCCTAGTTGCTATCTAATTCAATGAGACCTGCAAGCAAGCCGATTGCGGTTGCAACTGGAATAATAACTACCAAGGGGCTATTGTCTTGAATAGCTTCTTGTGCCGATACACCGGTGTTATGGATATCGATGAGCACAACTGCCGCAAATATCCCTGTAGATAGGGCCAGCCCGATGAGAGTAGTTTTGAGCATAGCTTTGGTTGGTAGTTGCTGACTGATTTGTCAGAGCAATTATTTGATGTGAGCGGTGAGATTGATGCTTATTGAGTTGTGTTGTTCTATGTGGTCGATTGGAGTTCACTTGAATTGGAATTCCTAAGCCATAACAGATGTTGGACTCTCCTGGAAAGCTTGCGCTAGCTGGCGAGTGGTGTTTCTCGGAATTGCTTAATCGTCTGGCTTCGCGCTAGGTTTTCTGCCGATATTAGTTGGCCTTTGATTTGCTCCTGATAAACGAGCTTGTGCTGGCGGCGCTAAGATGTTTTGAAATCATTATCCTGGCTTAAGTGCGATTGATTGCATATGTCGCTGTCGCCGCTCTAATCTGCTGGTATACCTATTCATGTCTTTCTGCTTACAACTACTCTAGCCAAAACAAATACACATCACTGTTCTCTTTCTTACCGGTGCCACTGCCTGTGAGTAGCATTGATGTACCTTTTGGCTTTATCGGTTCGTAAGCACCTTAAAACACTTCTAAAACTGGTAATTCATTATGCCTAAATTGTTCGCCTTGCCGATCCTCGATGAGATCAAGACCGTCGTTACAATTGTCAGCGGGTTTGGTAACTCTTTCCGCGCCAGTAACACTATCCTCGCTGGAGAGCTCTCCCTCTATGGCGGCAATTTGGAGGGTTTAGTTGCTCCTGACACTAGTCAAAGTGGTAAGGACTGGATTGCTAGATTGCTGCATGAGCAGACTTATATGCTCGAGACAATGATATACCGAAATGCCATTATGGCTAGGCTTGTAGTTGCTATGGGCGGAGACCTTGATGGCGTAGATTTGATAGGTCTAGAAGCTCTGCCTGTAGAGAACTTTGGTCGTCTCACTGAGACCATCAAAGCTATCGGTGTTCAGCTGGAGACTTTTAACGTCCTTGAGCAAAGACG
>CALRJJ020000322.1:0-6149 GCA_943367505.1 Flavobacterium psychrophilum
GTTCAATCGCTGGTTTGACGCCTGCGAACAACAAATTTCCCCATGAACCAAGGGCGGCGTTGGGCAAATTGTCTGCTGCTGTGGGAAAGTCTTCTGCACCTTCAAACCCTGGCGCTGACTGATATGTTCCGTCGGTGGCAAAGCGGCGACCATGATAGCGGCAGCGAATAGAGCTATGTTGACAGTTTTCTTCAATTAGGATGCTGCCACGGTGTGTGCAAACATTCGAGAGGCAGTGCATCTTTTGATTGTCTTGGGTGAGCAAGAGCGGCTCGTTGAGGCTGCCTTCAAGTAAAGTGATGGGCGCCATTGAGCCCGTTTGCGCTGGAGCGCCAAAAACTGTCTGGTTGGTGCCGATAAACTGCCAGGAGCGAGCAAATATTTGCTCAAGGCTAAGATCATACTGGGCCGGGTCGAGATAAAAGTTCGAAGCCATTGTTCTGGCTCGCTCAACTGTCTCTTGGCGAATTTTCTGGCTAGTCATCTATTTACCTTTAGTCTTTGCCGTTCAGTTTTTGCCTTTGGGTTCTTGTCTGTTACTTGTTGCCGGTTACTTTTCATCTTGGTGAAGGGCAAGTTATTTTACCCTGATTGGCAGGTCTTGATCTTAATCAGTTATTTTCTAAATACCAGGCAATAGCTATGATCGTAGCCGTATCCGCAGTCGTCGGGCCAGGACATAACAATTTCACCCTCAAATTGAAGCACCGCTGAAACTGCTCGGGCAATGTCCCAGGCTAGAGTTGTGACTGTGCCATCTTCGTGTTTCAAATTTGATACTTCAAGCACGGCTCGGCCATTGGGTTTGAGTTTATCGGCCAATTGGCCATAGATTTTAGTGAGATCGCTGAGGTAGGCGCTGTAGCCCCCGCCGTCTGGATCTAACAAGGTGGTGTACGCGGTAAAGGGATTCTCCTTGTGATGTTTGCCCATGTATGGCGGCGAAGTTATGGAAAAATCAAGGGCTGGAAGAGCTAGCGAATTTAGAGCCGTTGAGTCTCCATGCAAGGCCAGGTGAGGATGTTGGAGAATCGATTGGACATATTGATGGCGCTTGCTATCAAATTCAACGCCGTAGCATGTGCGCTTCAGCCGTTCTGCCACCAGTAGTGTCGTGCCGAAACCCATGAACGGGTCAAGGACCACGTCGCCTTCTTTGGTGAATTTTTGCAAGAAATGCTCAACCAGAGCCTCTGAATACCTCACATCTTGATTGGCAAACTCAGCTGGCAGTTGTTTGCTATGGCTATTTGGCAAAGAAAGAAAAGTTTTCAGAAATCACCTATTTAAGTTGTCTTGCCAGGCTTTCTTGGATTTCTTGGCTAAGAATATGGCGAAAGTCCCGTTTCCTAAAAACTGAAGGATTCTTCAGCTTTTGCTAAGTCAAGAAAACTTTTGCTGGGGACGATCGCTTTTTCAGTTATAGGGAATTATTATAAGGTGCCAGTATCAAAGGCAACCATGAGCGACAAAAAGGTAAATAATGCTCGACGATAAATTTATGCCAGTCAGATCGGCTCTTTTAAAGAGCCTCAGTTTAGTCGGTAACCTCAGTTTGGTGTGTGGCACTTTAGTGTGTGGCACTTTGGTGGTTGGCCCTTTCAGCGCCCCGGCAAGTGCTAGCCATGGCCATCATTCGAGTAAGGCCAGCGCTGGCGCTAATGACAAGCTCGTTGTTGTTCATGAGTCGCGGCCCCATGTGGCCCGTGCGGGGGTGTGGCAGACCTATCGCGATCATATTCATCTAAAGCCAGGCCAAGAGAGAAAACAATTGCTTCTGAAATTTAGCAATGGCGCCGAGGGGCGACCCAAGATGACAGACTTGCGCATCTCATTGGCCGGAAAACCATTCGCCACAATCAAAGATTTTGATGCGGCGGGCAACCTCAGTCGCAGCTTGAACGGTGTGATTGGTGCTGGTGATACTATTTTGACCAGCGAAGTATTCGGACCGTCCGGCGCCCGTCTTGTCTGGACGCTGCTCTCAGAAAAGCCAACTGTAACTTCAGTTCAGCCAAATCCATACGGTCGCGATGACCTATTAACCATTCAGGGAAGCAACTTCTCTGACAATAAGCATTCGTTGAAAGTTTCTATTGCTGGTAAGACCGCAGAAGTAGTCAGTGCTGGTCCTAGCCAGTTGCAAGTAAAGCTTCCCGGGCATATTCCTGCAGGCGACCAAGACTTAGTTGTGACCGTCGACTCGGCTAAGAGTAATGCTTTCAAGATTAAGGCACGGCCGAATATCTACTGGATCGACATCACCTCACAGAGCCCGTCGCAGCCCGTGATGATTTTAGGCAGAGGCTTCTCTAAAGTTGCTTCGGAGAATGTCGTCATGGTTGGCCCGCACAAGGCCCGTGTCACTCATGCCACCGATGGTAGTATCACATTCATCGTGCCTGAGATGCATTTCCCTCAGCATGGCCTGCCGCTGACGGTGATCACTAACGGTGTCTCGTCGAAAGATTTGCTCATTCTGGACGTGGATATACGGGTGATTCCAAACATTTTGGATGCACCTAAAATCGTTAAATAAAGCGACAGCTCAGCTGCTTTAGCAGCTTAAAGCATCAGATTGGTGCCTGGCTCTGCTGCGATTTTACTTAATGAACTTGCACTGATACTCTGCCATTTCGCGAATTTTATCGATCTTCTGATCGTATTCTTTTTGCACTGCCGCGCGAGTCTCAGGGTCTAAATCGTAGAATACCGTACCATCTGGTTTGACATACTTGTGAGTAGTTTCGCCACTGCCATTGCCCTTCTCCATGCGTTCTTTGCATTCAGCTCGCAGTTCGGCAATTTCTTGATTGGCTTTATCCATAATTATCTTCTTGCGTCTGGCAGCATCGCTAGATTGACCGTTGATTGCTCCACCATCGCTGCTTGCTGATACTGCAGGCGAGCTAGCTGCTCCTGCCGAGGGGCTAGAAGAGGAACCAGTGGAGCCACTTCTGGCGCTGCCAAGTTTGCCTAGAATTGTCTGGCAGTATCCGGCGGTGGTGGCATCGGGATGGGCGTCAAGGCAGGCTTGATACTCTTGTTTGGCTTGAGCCGATTGGCCGCTGCTCATGAGAATATTGCCAAGGTAATAGTGCGCCTGGGCGAAGTTTGGATAGGCTTTGACAACTTTTTCAAAGCTAACTTTGGCCCCTTTATAGTCTTTGGCGGCATATTGCTTGCAGCCGACCTCAAAATCGCCGGCCTGAGCCGGTGGAGCGGTAACTAAGGCGGCTAAACTCAGTGCCCCTAAAGTCAGCGCCCCTAAAGTCAGCGTAGTTAGAGTTCTTTTGGCTGCCGTGGGCTGATTTAGTAGTTGCTTCATTTTCAATTGTTCTTCTCTTTTGGGATTTGACGTTAGTTATTGAAAGGCTGCCTTGTAGTCATTGAAAAGCTCTTTTTTCATATTCTCAAAATCAATCTGTACTTTCGGGAATGCTTTGTTTAGGGCCGCTACATCCTTACTGTTGGCTTGTTTTGGTTCGATTCGCAATCTGTCTAGTGGCAATCCCTTGAGCGCTAAAATTCCTTTGGCGTTGATGGCTGTAAAGGGAAGTTGCATGATTGCTAGCTCTTTTAGCGGCTTGAGTTGAGCGATTCCGGCGTTAGTCAAATCATTGTTGTCACTAATATCTAAGTAGCGCAGGTGCGAACAAGCGGCTATGGCGGCCATATCGCTATCGCGCAGGTGATTGGAATTGAGGGTGAGACTTTGCAAATTGGGAAATTTCTTCAGTTCTTTTAGGTATTGTTTTTGCAGGTCGTTGTGACCAAGCTTGAGGTTGCGAATACTTTTATTGCTGGAGAGATTGGCTAAAAACTTTCCCTGAATGCGGGTGCGGTCAACAATAAGTGTTTCAAGACTTTGTAGCGGTGCTAGCTTGGCAATGGTTTCATCAGTAACTTCAGTGCCAGTTAATTCTAAGCGCTTTAGGCCAGCGAAGCGCAGTAATTTTAGAATTTCCTTTTCATCAAATATATTGTTGCTCAGTGTAATGCTGGTGACCGCTTCGGCCGGTAGGGTACAGATTACATCGACTGGCTTTTCCAGGCCCATGAAATCGGTTGCTATAAAGCAGATGCCCTTGCCTTTTGCCAGACGCACTGTGCCATTGGCTTCAGCAAACTTTTTTGTGGGAACATGTTTTCCACTGTAGTCGGCGCCAGCTTCTGCAACTCCTACGTTGCCGATTTTTCCCCGGGCGGGAAAGTGCAAGACATAGAGACCTTCTTGCGTTTGCTTGGAGCTGCTGCTTGCTGCAGCTTGGCTGGCAGGAACTTTGCTGTTAGGCGCTTGGCTTTTTGGAGTTCTGTTATCTGGAGTTCTGTTATTTGGCGCCGCGTTGACCGGGGCAGAGCCGACAGCCAGTCCTAATGCTGTCAATGGAGCCGCTATGTAGTTGACAACAATTCGCTTCATAGCTCTGGCGCCTCTAGTGATTGACAATTATAGTCGCTCGCCGCTGGCAGAGGTTGTTTTTTGCTAATTGGTTGTTGGCAACTCTACCTGATCTAAGTCGGTCTTTTGTAAATCAGTCTTTTGGCTGAACCTTGATTGCCCCTCCGGCTGATGCCGAATCTCTTCAGACCTGAAACCATTGCAGAATAATTTACTTTTTCATCACCTTAAAAGGGCGGGAGTATTGACCATGCAAACTTACGATGCAGGCGACAAGTTGCCAGATGAATATAAGGCTGCCCTGATTGACCTCCTATCGTTTCAAGCTGACTCTGAATTTGCCGGTGGGCAGCGCGTGGAAGAGAACATGAAGTACGCCACTAGACCAGAAGAAGCTTATCGACTGGCCAAGAAGGTGATGGAAGAGATTGGCCATGGTTGGTACTGCTGGGAAATTCTTGCCCCTTTGGGAATTGACGTGAACGCCCGGGTGATGCACTTAGTGCAGAATCGCGACAATCCAGATCCCAAGCAAGTGCGTGTTATTAACGGTTTTCGCAAAGAGAATTGGGCCCCCATGTTTGAGTGTTGGGCTGACGTAGCAATGTTCTCCACTGCTGTCACTCCAGCTGCTGTGGCATTCCTCGGACAGTATCGACAATCAAGTTATTTGCCCTGGGCTAAAGTATCTGAGCGCATTTGGGCCGAAGAAAAAGGACATTTAGCATTTGGCGTTTGGGCTTCTAAGCGCGTATTAGAGCTCGATGGCGAAAAAGGTCGCGAGCAACTGCAAGGAGCTGTGGCCAAATTTATGCAAATTGGACTCGGTTTTGCCGGCCGACCTGCTGACGATAGTGAGCACTTTGCCCGCTACTTCGAATATGGTTTGAAGATCAAGACCGCACAACAAATTCAAGATGAGTACATGGAAGTCGTGGAAAAACGACTTAAAGAAATTGGTCTGGAAATGCCTAAAGACGTACAGCCTAACTATGACATGCGCATGGGCTATGCTCAATCTAAGCCGCTTTCGGCTGCTGGTAGCAAGGGCGGGAAATAGACCATGACAGCTCAAAGCCTAGGCGCACAACTAAGTGCTGAAGATACACTTCTGCTTGAGCAAATTGAGAATGGTGGCACCATTAGTTGCTGGCAAGAAGCTGGTGGTCGCTTTAAAGAGCTGGCCACCGGCATTCTTTTGCAGTTTGCCGATTCTCAAATGGCTGGAGCTGCTGGCTTTGCGCCCTATATAAATAAGGCCACCACAATCGAAGACCGGCTCAATATGAGCACTATGGTCTCGCAAAAGTTGAGCATGGCCAAGGAGAGCTATGAGGTCATTAGCGGCTTGAATTTCAATGTCGAGCGCTACCTTAGCAGCCATTGTTTTGAATCCCGGGTGCTAAGAGACTCGTTTTTAGGCTTCTCGCGCTCGTCGGCTGATAAGCGTCTCAATGCTCTTCTTTACCCCTTAGAAGGCTTTGAAGATATGCTCGTCTTTACCTACCTACTTGGGGTCATGGCGCGTTTGATGTTGGGCGAGTTTGCTGATGCCAAATTCACTCCTCTAAAAGAGTTGGCGTGTAGCTGTTTGCCTCTCGAAACTGCCCACGCCAATTTCGCCCTGTTGGCTCTGCGACGCAAGGCTGAGTCTCACAAGAAACAAATCGAGCTTTCTTACAAATACTGGTACCCCCGGGTAGAAACTTCGGCTGGACCTACTGACTCGCTGCGCAATCATTGGTAC
>CALRJJ020000323.1:0-6132 GCA_943367505.1 Flavobacterium psychrophilum
GCGTGCATCATCCAGAACTCGTCGACTGGGTGAAAAAACCATTTGAAACTGAGGAGATTCTACGGCTAACGAAACTTCGCGCAAAAAAACTTCCTCGTCGACTAGACACTGCCAAAACTACAAGTACTAGCTAAACAGAACTAGAACTAGTATCCCCAACGCATCAAGCAAGCACCAGCACTGAGCCCTGCGCCCATGGCCGCAAACAAGACGAGATCGCCTTTTTTCAAGCGACCCTGGTCTAAAGCTGTACCGATTGCTAGAGGCAAGGTACCAGCGGTGGTATTACCGTACTCGTCAATGTTTACTATGACTTTGTCCATTGACATACCAAGGCGATCTACGGCCGCTTTGATAATGCGTAGATTGGCCTGGTGAGGGATGAAAAGATCTATATCAGCTCCGGTTAAGCCATTGCGAGCGAGCAAACGAGCACAAAGCTCAGGCATACGCTTTGAAGCAAACTTGAAGACCACCGGTCCGTCTTGTTTGACGAAGTGCATTTTGTCGGCAACAGTCTGCGCAGAGGCTGGGAACTGGCTGCCTCCACCAGGCATACAAAGATAGTCACCGCCCGAACCATCAACTTCGTGTAAGAAATCGATGAAATAACCGTCTTCTTTCGAGGCAGATGGCTGTATTAATGCAGCACCGCCACCATCTCCGAAGATGATACAAGTTTGCCTATCGGTATAGTCAATGATTGATGACATCACGTCCATGCCAATGGCCAAAACATTTTTATGGGCGCCAGTGGCAACGAACTGCACACCGACTTGCATGGCATAAAGAAAACCAGAACAGGCAATAGAGAGATCAAAGCCCCAGGCGTTTTTAGCACCAATCTTGTCTTGCACCAGGCAAGCTGTGGCCGGTAACATCATGTCAGGTGTAACCGTACCAACAATAATCAAGTCCACTTCACTGGCATCAACGCCAGCTGCTGCGAGGGCCTTCTTCGCCGCTTCAGCAGCCAAGTCAGAACAAGTTACGCCCTTATCAACTATATGTCGCTGCTTAATACCGGTACGCTCAACTATCCATTGATCACTGGTCTCTACCATCTTTTCTAGATCGGCATTGGTGAGCAATTTGCTAGGAACAGCGGTTCCAACTGCGGCGATGCGGGCAAGATGAAGCTTGCCGCCTTCTTCTATGGCTGGTTTATTCAGGATTAACTCCAGATGATGAGCATAAGTCAAACGCTAAGCCACTATTCTAAAAGAATTTAGGGACGGATAATCGCATTCTGGGTGAGATCACATTCACCTATGACTAATGCCGCGCCAATGGCCTTCTTAATTTTAATAATTGCTAAGTGCTCTTAGTCATAGTCAAAGCCATCATCTGCTGATAGATTTTCGAGTCCATTATGGCCAGAAACTTACGGCCATCTTTTAACTCACACATGGCGCAGACTTGTTTGCGATTACCGCCCATAGCCAAACCGGCAATCAGACCCAGCGGCCCAAAGACAATATTGCCAACAACTGCCCAACCGAGGGTCTGAGCTAGATTCTTGGCCGATTCTTCAGTCTGAATCTGCATTGATTTCAAATCAGTAGCAAGGTTGACCTGGTCAAAGCCACCCCAAAGCACACCCATCTTGAATTCCCAGTCACCGGCTGTGAGATCTCCGGCCAGTATCTTCACCTTGTTGTTCTCGAACAATTTGGTAACTCTTTCCATACTCAGCCTCGAATCACTAATACTTAGCTCAATATACCCGAACTTGCCATGCTACGAAATTACTTAATGCTCTATTGACCGTTCTTGACCTGGCAAGGCGAACTAGCTAGCATTGCCAAGTCTCAAAGATATATCGCAGTCTCAGCTATGGCCCCAGACTATACTCTCCCGGTCCATGCTTCCAAGGATTCAAATTGAAAATTAAGAGTGTTATCACTCAGTTGATCGTCTTTTTGTTGCCGATATTGGCTGCCCTATATAACACGTTCGAGTTGCCCGACTTTACCCGCAGCATAATCTGGGACTCTGCTCACTACGTACTCTCAGGCAAACTCTTGTCGTCCTGGTTGGCTGATCTAAGCCACGGCCACTACATCAGTCCTCACGACTGCGAAATGGGCTACTCCCTTCTGCTTGACGGCATGATCATGCCAAGCTTTGCCGCTTTACTAGTTAAAGTCGGCAGCTTCATTAAGGCCGGCCCAGAAAGTGCTTATACCTCAGTATTAGTAGGTCAATGCCTACTGGCCGGACTGAACTCACTGCTGATTTTCCGCATCAGTCGCCGCCTCGGCTTCTCTCGCACCCTCTCGTGTGCCGGCGGATTAGCCTGGGGCCTTTATCCCGGCCAGGTGATTGGCGCCTCACGCTTCATGAGCGAGCCTTTGGCAGCAACAATGTCACTCGTTTTTGTTCTGCTGCTCTCCTCCTTACTGCCACGGGGCAATTCGGTTGAGCCCAGAGCTCTCTCCGTCAAAGACTTACTCAAAGCCTTTGCTGCAGGCATGTCATTAGTCTTGCTTACACACACCAAGGCAGTGATGGCACCAGTAGCCATGCTCATCCTGGCCCTCACTTTGTTGAATCTGCGCCCAAGGCACAGAGCAATGACACTAGTTGGTGTCTTTGCCACTGGCGCCTTTATCACTCTCACACCATGGCTAATGTTCACCCAGGCAACCATGCAGCACAGAACAGTTTTGCCCGAGAGAATGCCAGGTTTCAATACGGCTATTGGGCTTGATCATAATGTCGATGGCTGGGCACCATTTCCTAAGACCGAATACGTAAACTTAGTAGAGCACGACAAGCCAAACATCACCATTGCTAATGCGCTTAGAAATAATCCAATTGAACTAAGTGCTCTCTTTGCCCGCAAAATCGAGCGACTCTTTCGCAACGGCTGGAACGACTTCTATTACAGTAGTCTCGGCCTAGCCAAACCGGCTCAAATACTGATACACCAACTGCTGTTACTGGGCGGAGGCTTAGGCGCCGTCTACCTGATCGTCACTGAAAGAATTCTACGCACAAATATTAGGCAATTAAGCGGCAATGACTTAATCAAAATATCGTCACTACTAATGGTGGCATCGAGTTTAATCTTTGTCATCTTTGAAGCACAGAGCCGCTATGCCTTTCCTGCCATGGCCTGGGTTATGGTCTTAACCATAATCGGCCTAGACCATCTGGAACACACCTGGCATTCCCGCGCCCTTGGTGCTAGTTGCGTTCTGGCCATGCTATTTGTCGTGATCAATCGCATAGAACTAGCCCCCCTTCTGGTAAAGCCTCTGGGCAGCATAGAAGCAGCAACTGTCGCAGTCAACCTGGCACTATCACTGAGTTTCGCAGTCTGGCTGACGGCCTGCTGTCGAGCGGCCGAAGCCAAGCGAGTGGGCGGAAAACTCTTACCTGGTGACTACTTCTCATACATAATTCTCACCGTGGCCTTTTTGATCAGTTTCACATTCCTCCATTTAAAAGAGCAATACGCCTTACCGCCAGAATGGTATTGCCAATTGGCCCCCGGTCAAACAATTGAGAGACGATTTAAAATTCCCCAGCCAATCGCTCAGAGCATCGCTAGTCGGCTCCCCCAGAAGCAAAACTGGGCAGCAGTTCTAATTGACGGCAATGACGAGCTCGCCAACAGCACAGTGAAAGTTAACGGCGTTCAAATAGAACAAAAGCCAGAGCTGCTCATCCCAGCCGTCGACAAAGAAGTAAAAGAGCCCTCAGAGTCTGCCATCGTCTACGAAGCCGCTCGAGCAGCCGGGGTGCCCCTGAGCAAGTTGCGACAATGGCGCTTTGTCAGAGTGCCACTGTCAGCCATAAACCTAAATAATGCTGACAATGCTTTCAACACCATAAGCCTCACCGCTGGAGATAAAGCAGAAGGAACGCTGGTCTTCGGTCAATATCGCCTCAAAGCTCAAGAGAAGCAGCAGATGACCCCAGCCCTCTGGGGTTTCTCCCTGGGTAAATGGAGCACCGATGGCGACATGAGGGTGACTGACAAGAGTATTCGGCGACTAGCCCAGCAACCGCAGTGCAAGCCACCAGAGAAACCGGACAGCAACATCAAGAACTCCTCGCAATTCAAAGACAGCCAGGATCTCTCGCCAGCAGCAGGCGAACAGAGCGGCGAATACCGACTCTATCTCGTTCTGGGCCAGAAGCCAGCAACAGACGAGCAGAAAGTGAGCCCTGACCTCAAGCCAGAGCTAAATATGCAGTTCAAAAAGAGCCTGAAGATTATTCTGTAATCTCTGGAAAGCTATTTGCACCTATTTGCAGCTATTTGAATCTACTTGCAGCTATTTAGTTTTTGCCAGCAGATCATCTACATGCTTAGCCAGATAAGGCAGGCGATAGGTTTTACCACTATAGGTATCGTAGGCGAGCTTTACACCCACGATCATATAAACCAGCGCCAGCAAGCCCCCCAGAAGGCCGCAGGGCATGGCCAAAAAGGGGCCAATAAAAGGAACAACAAGAAGAATTGATGCCAGAATATTGTTCAAAATAAATAGGCCAAGCATGGCACCGCCAAAAACCAGACTCTGCATAGCGTGATAGCGGCTGAACGCTGGACTATCAGAAGGTGAGTTGAGCAATAGGAAGCCGGCAAGAATAGACAATGGTCCCAGGGGAAGGTATGCCAGTGCGCTAGCTATATTGGTGTCTAAAGGAGTGCTGAATACCGTGGTTTTTCCAAGGTTGAGAATAGGAATATCATGGCTTTCATTATCCTCATCTTGGGTCCGTTTTGGTAAGCTCATATTTAACTTATCCTCTAGAGGGTTTAATATTTAGGTCTTTGGTCGATTACTATGTCATGAGTATTTCCATTGAGCTATCTTACCCCTGTGGGAGCCTTTCGCGGAGGACAATTTGTCGAATAGCTCTCTAGTCGGTGCAATACTGGCTGACCGATACGAAATAATCAGCGAAGTTGGCCGCGGCGCCCTCGGGGTGGTTTACATGGCCCGGCACCTGGTTATGGAAAAAACCGTAGCGGTTAAGGTCTTATTTGGCGAAGTACAGAAAGATGAGACCAATTTCCTGCGGTTTCAAAGAGAAGCCCAGGCCGCCAGCTCAATGAGTCACCCAAACATTGTGGTGGTTTACGACTTTGGCATCTCACAAAATCGCACCCCTTTCCTGGTCATGGACTTCGTTGAAGGCACCAACCTCAAAGACATATTACAGCGCCATGGCAAGCTCCCCATAGCACGGGCTGTAGCAATCTTCTTACAAATGGCTTCAGCTCTAGAACACGCCCACTCAAAGGGCATTCTGCACCGCGATATCAAACCTGAAAACGTCGTTTTAATGCACACAGCCTGGAATCCGGAGTTCGTCAAACTAGTCGATTTCGGCATCGCCAAGTATGTCAACGAACCGTCGAAGAACTCGAAAAAACTGACTATGGATGGCGAAGTCTTAGGCACTCCAGCTTATATGAGCCCAGAGCAAATACTCGGCAACAAACTTGATTCACGCTCAGACATCTACTGTCTCGGCGTCTTGATGTACCACACCATTTCAGGCAAGCTGCCAATTCTCGGCATTAACTCAGCTGAAACAATGAGCATGCACGTCACTGATTTACCCAAAGATCTTGCCGAAGCTTGCCCGGGAGTGAAAGTGCCGCATAGACTCAGTCGCACAATCATGAAAACCTTGAAGAAACACCCGCAAGATAGACATCAAACCATGCGTGAGCTTTTGATTGAATTAGAAAACTATCGCGACTAAGAAAAAGAAACCTCAACATGCGCACCCGCACAATTTTAATAAGCCTTTCAGTGCTATGCATTATTGCCATTCCCATTGTCACAAAAACCAATGACAGCAAAGGACCAGGTAGTGTGCGGGTCTTGCGCGACATATCTTATATCAACGACAAAACCCAACCGGCCGTAGAAAATCAGCTTCTCGATTTATACGTTCCCACTAAGTCTTATCCCTTAATTCCACTAATCGTCTTCATTCACGGTGGTGCCTGGCTGCAAGGCGACAAGAGCGAAGCTAAAGATATTGGCTTGTTGCTAGCTCAAAATGGTTTTGCTGTAGCCAGCCTCAACTACCGCTTAAGCAGCCAAGCTCAATATCCAGCACAACTAGAAGACTGTCAAAAAGCTATTGCTTTTCTCC
>CALRJJ020000324.1:0-6126 GCA_943367505.1 Flavobacterium psychrophilum
TTGTTTAGTATGTTCGCAACAATGATCAATTCGCAAACAGTTTTCGCCCAATCATTTGATATTTCAACAGTAACAGGCCCATCAGCAGCGCTAAATTCACTAGGTGCAACTGGCGATTCGTATCGAAGGTCCTCTGATACAGGCAAACAAAGTCAAACTATTTCAAGAACACAGAAGCCCAATTTACCAAATTGTTCACTTAGTACACTCGCCGGAAGATTCGGTCAGATGGCAAGCAATGGATTACCAATTTGTCGAATGGATAGCTTTGTCTTAGAAGCAGGTTCTAAGGCTGAGCTCATCTATGGTGACGAAGGAGAAGACGGCGTCTCACCAATTGAAGGATTCAACAAAGAAAACAGAATCAACACAGGAATTATGGGCAATGACGCCGGACTAACAACTGGTCACAAAAGTGCTCTGCCTAGCGCCTGGGGTCGTGATGAATTTATCGGCGGGCCGGAGTAATCGAAATGAAAAAAATACTCGCCGGGGCAATAATGGCCTCAACGCTCACTATCATAGCGATCACTCAAGCAAGCGCTCAGAATACAGCTGAATATTCGCTCGCAGCCACGGGTGAACAGACTCACGATAGTCAAAGAACTTCACGCCAAGCACTAAACCGAAGTAGAACCGGCGCAGTGATACTTCCAAACGCACGTTATGGCATGGCAGCTCCTAACAGCGTTGACCAATCATCCTATCCATCTGGTACATACGACTTCGGGTTTTCTGGAGGCGGTGGAGGTAATTCGCGCTATGGTGCACTACCTGTAGTATCCACATCTTCGGTTGATATAAACAGTGTTGACCTAGGCAGAAACTCAAATCAGTCAACTACACAAACAGCAAGCTCCGGAACGACATTGCCACCAGCGACAAATCCGACTGGCAACCCGAACAATCCCTTTGACTTAAACACTATTCTTGCAAACTCGGGAGTTAAACTTCCTCAACTACCTTCTCTGCCCAACAGTCTGCCAAGTCTACCGAGCAGCCCTGGCTGGCCAACTGGATTGCCCAATAGTATCCCGAGCCTGCCAAATGGACTGCCTCCCGACATTTTCAAAGGACTTCCTGGTACCTCAGGACTGCCTGCTGATATTCTCAAAGGGCTTCCTGGTACATCAGGACTGCCTGCTGATATTCTTAAAGGACTTCCTGGTACATCAGGACTGCCTGCTGATATTCTCAAAGGACTTCCTGGTGCATCAGGACTACCAAATAGTCTGCCTAGTAAGCTGCCAGCAGGAGTACCAAACTTACCGGGAGTAATTTCAAATATTGGCGATAGTGGCTTCTAGCCATAGTTGTCCAATGGCTTCATATTAAAGAAACAAAGACTAAAATCGAAATTAAGTGATTTCGTAAAACAAAACTCTATGAAAAAAGACAGATTGCCTCGGCCTTTGAAATCATCGGTTGATTTCGGAGTAGCGCCTCTAATTCCTGTAACAAAACCAACTCTAAGGACCGCAAAAGAACAAACACTTGCCGTTTTAGAAGAAGAAGAAGAAGCTCTACACGAGGAAGAACTATCACAGCACTCTCTGTCAGAGCAAGACCTTGCAGCTCGATGCATAAAGTCATTGGCTAAACTAGAGCAACCAAACTTCTGGGATATCGACGAAGATCTTGTAGAGCACATATTTGCTGATTGCTTTCAGCAAGGAGAAAATTGGTTCGACAAAATTAAGAGTGCCGTCTACAAAGAAAGTCAGGGCAGAATTGAAATGACTGACATTCAGCCAAGCGAATATAAGGGCAGACATGTGAATGGCCCTGTACGATACTTCGCCCTTGTTTATGGCGATGAAAAAGTCTACGGAACTTTTACACCATGTGACGACCCATTTAGACTTCAACAACACTAGAGACCAATCTTAAGTTGAGCACTAGCACTCGAAGAGCCATCCATATCCATTTAGCTCATGGATAGCTCTTCAATTGCACGATGTTGGTAGTTATCTCCTAATTGTCATGTCTGGATGTCTATCCAACAGCTGCTGTAGTTTAGTCTTTAGTGGCTCTATCTCAGTTGCTTTATTCTCAGCAGTAAGCAGCCTTATATAGTTTGAGAGCAGCACCATCTGTGCCTTGTCGCTGCTATCTGCCAATTGGCGATTCTCATCTGCATCCTTACCTCCGGCTGGATTAAACTCACCCCAGAGTTTGAGAGCAGCTTGATAGTCTCTCTGCGCAGCTACCGCATACGAGTCACCAGGCTTATCCGCTAGGCTTGCGGCAACGAAGCCCTTATCGCCGGTTAACAAGGCTCTTGAGGCAATGCCATCGTTCGTCTGATTGTTAGAGATAGCAGCAATACCTTGCTCTAGCGTAGCCATTGACTGCTCAAGCTGCTGGCGATAAGAAGCCTTTCCTTCAACTGTGGAAATATCAAAACCACTGCCGAGGAAGATCTGATTATCGCCCTTACGGCGATAAACCTCAGCCTGATCAAGGTCGGTGAGTTTTGCCTGAGGAGCAAGCTTTAGCAATTCATCAAAGATTTTATCGGCCTCACTGCGATCAGCTAAAACTTGCTCTTTTGACTGTTTCTCGTTGGGTTTGTCACTTGTCAAATAATCAGCATAATCAGAGAGCGCACTTCCTGCTGTTCTACTCCTCACCTCTAATTCCGGCTGACCGGTTAAATCGCCCCGCATAAGTTCAACTGCCTGCTTCAAGTGTTGTCTAGCATCGCTAGATTGAACCAATCCCTCAATCGTTCCCAGCGCGTATAAACTAGTTGCCTCATCCCAAGAGCCTTTTGGAACTTCAGTAAGACGCTTTTTCAAGTCGACAATATCCTGCTGCGCTTTTTCAGCTCGCTCCGTGGATGCGGTAGATGTTGGTTGCTTTGCTTTGTCGACAGGGTCAGATGCTTCATTAGCCTCTGACTTAATAGCTGACTTCTTAGCAGCATCCTTTTCAACCGCTGATGTACTTTTTAGTGAATCAGGTTGATGGGCTTTTATGTATTCAGACTTCAGAGAACTAAGTACCTCCGAATATTTTTCTGGTGCCACCTTATTTAATACCGGCTTAATCAGGGCTTGCTCAAGATATTGAATACCACCATCCTTCTCTTGATTATCGAGTTTAGCTCTAATTACTTTGTCTGCCTCGCTAGAAGGAACAAATGATTTCTCTTCTTCTGCATAGCGAACAGCAGCTATTTGAACGGCAGGTAGCAATCCATCTTCTTGCAATTTTTTAGAAAGGTCATTTATAAAAGGTACAAGCTCCGACTTATTGTCTTTATGAGCAGCCTCAAATTTCAGAACCTCCTCTCTCATCTGACTGTACGCAGCGCAGGCATCTCCTTCTTTTGCATTTTGTTTAAACTGTCCTTCAACAGAGATAAATGCGCTGTCAACGCTAGGTACTTTATTATCTTGACTGGCCTCAAAATGCTTTGCTGGTGCTTCACTCATAAAAATTCTCCTTTAGATCGCAACTATACTTATGGCCAGCAACTGCGCACTGGCGTTAGTAAATGAAGATGACTTGCTCCGAAGCCCAGGCATCTGAGGAATCCCGGAGAACGATCTAAAAGAAACCTTCACCCAAAATCGGGAATTCTCTTTCACTCGGTAATGCGAGAATACAAGAGCGCAAGTGACAATTCCATACGGGCATCAAGTTGCCTAAGATCTGTTTCTTTGTCTCTATAAATCTTGGCGATAGATCGCTTATCAGCAAAGAAAAATGCATCTCAAATATCTGGCGAACAAAACATCAAAAATTTGCGATTCAATACTAGACCGGTCAACTATCTAACTGCTAAAAAAATTTCTTCTTCCACAGGCTCAAAATCACCAAACGCTAATGGCTTGTGGGCAAAGAAAGAAAAGAAATTACCAAAGCAAAGCGCAACATCGCGTTCTGCTTTGGCAATAGAAGAAGAAGAAGAAGAATGATTGTCTCGCTGGTGCAAAAGTTGGAAGAAACTTTGTTCACGAAACCTACCCTTCAAACTCGTTCTTAGAAGGCAAATAGACCAGTGGGATACCGCATGCGTTCAAAGCGGTAGCAGCTTCAGTCTGACTTATACGACGCCAATCAGGAAACAGATAACAAAGACAGACTAACTGCTCAGTGGGAACAACACCTTGAGAAAGTGCCGATGGGACAGAAAGATGAGCGCTGTCCATGCGGGCAATGAGCTGTGTGGATTGCATAATAATGCTCCAGCCTTGCGGCTAAATAAGGTATCACTTCAAAAGTCATGAATATGCCAGACGGCTCAGAATAAAAGACAAACTCCATCCATCACCCAGAGGTGCTGGCATAGATTTAGAGAATGATTGTGATTGTCTGTTGGATCTGAACTCTCGTATTTCATGAAAAGGAATGTGTTGGTTTACTCCTTAGCAAACCAATTTACAACTTGAAAGACAACAGCCGCGAAACAACTCTAACAAGGCCAACAGCGATGAAAATCATCGTCGTAGTCAGCCAATTACCATTACAAGCGCAATATGAGAGAGCCGAAATCTTCTATTTTGACCATAACGCACATCACGCGAGGGACTGAGCGCTATCTAGACAATCTTTGATCTGTTCAGGCACTTTTGCGAGAGTATTTCAATTCAGTCAGCTAGTTCGCTCACAGTACTATCACCACGCGCTAGATTGCGCTTCGTATTTAGCCCATAAATCTAATGACTTATCTCAATTTGTGCTTGAATTCACTACTGCCTAAATGCTAGGAAATTGTTATATATTTTGCCCACAAAAAATTTACTGGAGAGACCACAACACACACTAGCTGTGCTACCACACACGATTAATTAGGTGCTAAGGCACCATGAGTGGTGGTAACTCTAAATTATGTTGGCAAAATGTACCTACTATTTACCTGACCACAACTATGCTAGAGAATTTATTTCCCGATCTGTGGCGTCCAATCACCGGCACGATCAAATGGCTTGCCTTAGCCACATCGAAGGTTGCAATCTCAGCGATTGAACCAGGCACCGAGAATGTATCTGGAATTCTAGAGACGGAAATCGCTTCGTTGAGAGCTCTTCTCATGGAACAATTGGCAGACATACGGCCTTTCGAGCTGCATTTCACAGGCAGTGTCGCATTGTCATTGTCGCCCTCAACCGCGAGGGCGCTTGCTCCACTGGCAGGAAGAATAGAGCTGTTGACAAATTTGCAAAGTACACTGGACGCAAAAACCCAAGCTGCTTACACTTCCTGGGACCTCAACCAAGCGTGGCCAAATCGAAAGCACGAACCACTAGAGGTTAACGAAAGGAAGTACCTGAAGCTCCTCAGCGAGAGGCTGCATTTGGCTCAAATCAAAGCAAGCCTCCTCCAGCGTCACGTAATTTCTGAAGCAATCCAAGCCGTCAAAGCGGTCCTGGACAATTGCTTGCGTGAACAGTCTAGCTTCGATGAGTCCTCCAAGAACTCCGAGCTAGACTTCGACTTTAACTCGTTCATGCTCAGAAGAGATACTGATGCCTCGCAATCAACTTAAACAGCCGAAACCACAGTGCTAGAGTTCATCTAGCACTGGGTATGCCGCGAGATAGTCACTCCGGCACTGATGAGGCAAACTACCTGGCTGATCAGTAAAGGTAATTCAAACTGTTGCAGTAGGTCTATATAGACAGTTAGCAGCTTTAGCTCCCATAGCTAATTGAATTACAGACTCACAAATAAACCAAATACAATTACAAATACCAATACGCTTATGTTGAATGCACAAAAGGTCGTTGATATTTTGAATGCTCAATTCGCAGCTTGGTGTCTGACCTCAGAAGCGAAGCTGGTGAGAGGAGCAATCGAATACACCATGCAAGGGTTTAAGTATAGTCATCAGGTAAATGTTGTGATTGAACACACCGAATTGATTAGACAAACGGAAAACTCAGACGAACCTGCAATCGCAGTAAAGACATCACTTTACTTTAACATCCTCACTCGTAACGATGTAACGCCCGTCACCGTCAACGTCGGCAATCTCCATCCAGATGTTGAGGTTGCAAGGAAATCTCTGCTACCTATCTTCGAGAAGGTAATCGCTTGGCAGCTTTCACGCATGAGTAAAGAACTGGATCGCATTGAATTCAAATTCGTTCCATTCGTTCCTGCAAGTCGGCCCAT
>CALRJJ020000325.1:0-6121 GCA_943367505.1 Flavobacterium psychrophilum
AGCACTGGTCATTTAGTTGACTGGTGGGATCGTTTCGCCAATAGTGCACCAAACTTTTCAAAAGAACAAGTGACCATGGCCGGGGCGGGTGTACTGGCCCTGGGGATGACCGCCAAGTTTGGGCCGAAAGCCGGCAAGGCTGCTATGAACTCACTTGAAAGCTTGGCCAAGGTAGAACTACCAGCCTTTGCTTCGGTCAAACCAATCGCTGAGAGCGCTAAAGCTGGCGAGAATATACCTGGTCTAGTCAAGGTAGCCAGTGATAGCTGGTTGGCCCGAATCTATGAATCGTCTAAAAGTAGTGTTGTGCGTGTGCATTCTGGCGATGGTCAAGCTCTTGGTTCTGGCTTCTTTGTTGATAGCGACAAGCGCCTTCTGGCCACTAGCTACCACGTGGTCGCAGGCTTAGAGCATAACAAGCAAGTGATTAGACTTTTCGGCGGCCGCTCTTATGAAGCCAGTGTCGTTGCTATCGATCAGGGTGCCGACTTGGCTGTGCTAAAAATAGCTGGCAATCCAGCTTTTCGCTTCGACGCACTTAAGTTGGGCACTCCATTGCAGGCTGAATCGAAAAGAGCCGCCGCTATTGGCTACCCTATGCATGCTGAGTTGCCTGTGATCTCGCCTGGAAGTTTGAATTATCTTGCCTATACAGGCCAGTCTAGAATTGGTTTTACTATGAAAACCTATCGTGGTAACTCTGGTGGCCCAATTGTCGGCCGTGATGGCTCGGTTTTGGCGGTATTAACAAACGGCATTGAAGCGGGAAGTCATTCCGCGCCGATGACCACAGGCTATAACGTAGAGCATTTGCGTACTTTGGTCAATTTAGCGCGTCATCGAGAGATAAAGGACGGCGTGCTGTCAATTGACACTGAAATATTAGCCCAAGGAAGGAAAATGATTTCCAGTGAAGACCTTAGGGCATTGCAAACTGCACCAGATACGATGGCAACTCTAAAGCAACGTTTATCTGTAAAAGTTCTCAAGCAAGAAGTAGAGTAGGTAATTCAATTTGACATTGGAGCGCTGAGGAACTGGTGCACTGAGGTCGTGTATTGATCGAAGTCGACATCATATATGTCGTTGTGTCCGGCGTGCTCAAGTCTGACCAAACTCTTTGCTGGTTGTGCCAGTGAATAAAGTGTCTCTGAGTAGACAATCGGTATTACTTTGTCACGAACACCATGAACCAGCAATAGAGGGGCGTGAGGTTGCGTTAAAGTCTTTGTATTGTCGAGTTGTTCCTCTGAAGAGAATAGTGCATCTGGATAGAGATTAAGCCAGAAGACTTTGAGGCGAGCGAGTGCACGAAGCGATGTGTAGGCCGATTGCAGAATGATTGCGTTAACCTTTCTATGGGATGATAGGTGGCAGGCGATACCTGTTCCAAGCGATTCACCAAAGACAACTATGTCTTGTTCGCGGTAGTGCTTATTTGAAAGCAACCAGGCAAAGGCTGCTGCGCCGTCCTCTCTCATGTGGATTATTGAAGGTGAGCCTGCACTGAGTCCATAACCTTGATAGTCATAGATGAAAACTGAAAGGCCCTGACGTAGAAACATGGCTATGAGGGGCATTCTATTTGTCAAATTGCCACCGTTTCCGTGATTAATCAAAACCACTCGCTTACCATTGGCGACTGGCAAATACCAACCATGAAGTTTGGAGCCATTTTGACTGTGAAAATAGACATTTTCAATTTCTGTGCCAACGATGCTGTGGGCTTTATAGGTACCAGCCATGCTGGGATGAAACAGCATCATGTTATACAGAGGTGCTGCAACCATCGGCGAAAGAAGAACATAATAAATTAGTAGTTGCGGTATTAGGTTGCGAAGCGTCAATAAGAATGTTCGCCTATCTGTCCCTTGCAGCTTTTTGCTCACCGCACCCCACTCACCGGGATTGAAGGCCGCTGTGAGTTCTTTCAAAAGGCTGCGGATAAAAGCGGTTAGCATTGTTTCCTTGGCCTATTTGTCATCAAATTCAAATTCTTGAAGCCGGGCGAGCTGGTTCTCGTATGACTGCTTACGCTCAAGTGCTTGCTTGAGCAATTCTTCGTTACCCTGTTGCTTTGCCATGGCCATGCGATTGGCCCACGCAGCAATTTGACCTCTAATTTCCTCAGCGGTTAGCCTTGTGTCAAACGGCGGGACATTTTCATCTGGCATGTTCGCCCTCCAGTGATTGATCTTCGGCTAGGTTCCATTCTGACACAGATGTTTAGGCTAGCTCATAAGCTGGGGCAAAAATGCTAGTCTTTATCAAAATCTATGGAGAGAAAGATAATGGATTTGCAGCTGAAAGGCCTTAGAGCGCTAGTAACCGGGTCATCGGCCGGAATCGGCTATGCTATTGCCGAGTTGCTCTACAAAGAAGGCGCCACGGTTTACCTCAATGGTCGCACACAGTTGCGGGTAGATGAAGCTTTGAAGCACCTGCATGCCAGCGCCGGCACTATTGGCACGGCTTATGGCTTAGTCTCTGATCTAGCTACGGCCGAGGGTGCTAACAAACTAATTTCTGAGCTACCAGACGTTGATATTCTCATTAACAATGTCGGCATTTATGAGCCTAAAGAGTTCGCTCAAATTACCGACGAAGACTGGCTCCATACTTTCGAAGTTAATGTCATGAGTGGCATACGCTTAAGTCGACATTATATCGAGGGCATGCGAAAGCGCGATTGGGGCCGCATTGTCTTTATTTCTAGTGAGTCTGGGGTCAATATTCCTAGTGAAATGATTCACTATGGTGTTACTAAAACGGCTCAGATTGCTGTTGCTAGAGGCCTAGCTGAGACCACTGTTGGAACAAAAATCACAGTCAACTCTATACTGCCTGGGCCAACTGCTTCTGAGGGCGTTGAGCAGTTCATTAAAGAGATGGCTAAGCAAGGTAATACTAATGCCGAATCAGTAGAAAAAGAGCTTTTCGAAAAAATAAGACCAACATCGCTGCTGAAGCGCTTAGCGACTTCTGAAGAAGTCGCCAGTATGGTCGCTTATGTCTGCAGCCCACTAGCTGCTGCCACTAATGGAGCCGCTCTCAGGGTAGATGGTGGCGTCGTTCGTTCCATTCTTTAGGCCTCAATGAGGCAGAGAGCGCACATGCCCGTACGCTCTCTGCCTTAGTCATTCAGCCTTGTGTGGGTTAGCGTGAATGATAGCCGCGAGGAGTTTTTGTTACTTTGGTGACTGCCCGAACATTTTCTTGCAGAGCACCGCTGTGGAAGAAATAGGGATAAACGACTTTCTGTGAGCTTGCTTCATCAAGCTGTTTAAGTTGTTCATCTGGAATCGTGAACTCTAAAGCTTGAATGTTGTCTTCAAGCTGCGATAGCTTTGTCGCACCGATAATGGTTGATACCACTCCTGGTCTATTGGTGACCCAATTAAGAGCCACTTGTGCAGGGGTTCTACCCAATTCTTTGGCAACAGCCTTCAAGACCTCAACTAAATGCAGCATTTGCGCGCTGCCTGGTTCAAGGGTTGGATCTGTTACCCAGGTGCTAGAGACTCGTCCATCTCCCTTTACTTGATCACCTTCAATCTTGTATTTTCCTGTCAGCAGACCATTGGCCAGTGCGCTCCAGGGGACAATACCAATTCCCATTTCTTGGGCCGCATCGACATACTCATTTTCAATATTGCGCACGGCTAGGGAATATTGCATCTGTATGGCAGCTAGCTTCTCCCAACCGCGTAGTTCGGCTAAAGTTTGCGCTCTACCAAGGTACCAGGCTGGGGCGTTGCTTAGGCCGATATAGCGTACTTTCCCTGACTGTACAAGATTGTTGAGCGACGACATAACTTCTTCGGCGGGAGTCATGGTATCCCAGTTGTGCACCCAGTATAGGTCAATATATTCGGTGCCAAGTCTTCGCAGCGAGGCCTCAACTGCCTCAATCATATGCTTGCGACCATTGCCACCGCCATTGGGGTCACCCGGGTGGGTGCCGAAAGTAAACTTTGAAGCAATTACTACTTTGTCACGCTGGGTCAATTCGCGCAGAATTTGCCCTGTGAGCTCTTCACTTTGCCCTTCTTGGTACGAATCGGCGGTATCGAGGAAGTTTCCGCCTGCTTCAAGATAGCGAGCGAGAATTTCTTTGGCCTGAGCCTTACTAGTGGTCCAGTGCTCACCCCAGGCATCACCAAAGGTGCCAGTGCCGAAGGCTAATGGAGATACACGCAGACCGGATCTGCCAAGCAAATAATAGGATGCCAAACTTGGTATCTGTTTTGAATTGTCTACCTTCGGAGCTTCTTTGACATTCTCTTTTACGGCGTCTTTACTGGCCATTTGATTCTCCTCAAGGGGCTGTGACTTATTACTTTCGTCGGTAAAATCTGAATATCGTCATATTAGACCAGTCGTCTAGTCTCGGTCAAGACGCCCCAAAATAAAAGGCAGCAACAGGCCAGAATGCATAACTATTATGCCTCTTCCAGGTTTTGACATGGCCTAAATGGTGATTCTTGAGGGCGCGTGCAAAATGCAGAATTGCCGAAATTTCAGTATTTAGAAGGAGACTAAAATTGGCCCCCAAGAATCTACTGGCAAGGTTAGCTACCGTTGCTTGCTAATAGCTGTCAAACCAAGCCAAAGCCGCCACAATTGTTTTATAGAACTCGTAATAGCAGCGGGACTGTAATTACTGCAATCAGTGCAAAAAAGAGGAGCATGGGTAAGTTTCGCTTGGTCGGGCTGTTGAGCCAGTGACGGTGTTGTGCGCGGCTGGACATTGCTTCTTCCGGCTCTTCGGGCATATATCGGAGGCTTTGCTCGCGTTGATATTTTTGTTCTGCCAAAAACTCAGCTTCTTCTGCGGTTATCGGGAATACTTTAGGAGTTTGCGCTTTTATGTTACACAAGGCAATGGCGCACATTGATAAAGAGCCGAAAATGATATCGCAAAGTACCTCACGTGCGCTTGTATAGCGAATTAGCCAAGGCAAAATAGTTGCAGCACTTGCTGCCGAGAGAACTGAAATTGCATAAACTATGCGAACCGATTTGTAGTACTTGTAGTTCCAAAATAAAGCGAACAGAGCAGCAGCCGGAATTGCTAGTGTCCATAGCATAAGTTTCGGATCCACTATTCTTGCCTCGCTCAAATCTGGGTCTAGCGCTGACCACTCTTTTTCTGACTGGCTTCCCAGGCCCTTAACTTTTGCACGCCGATTTCGAAGTCTTGTGCATTGGAGTAAAAGTTATGTTTGCCATTGTTGAAAGCTGGGTCGCGCACATAGTAAATGTAGCTACTCGATGCCGGCATCAGGGCTGCAGTGATTGAACTCTGTCCCGGAGAGCCAACTGGACCTGGTGGCAAGCCGTAGTACTTGCGGGTGTTGTAGGGAGTTTTTAAATCTAGATCGCTTTGATAAACGATGCCGTTGCCTTTCCATTTACCAATCATTTTTGAGGCGTAAACAATGGTTGAGTCCATCGCCAGTGGCATGCGGCGAGCAATGCGGTTGTTTATTACTGAAGCAATAATGGGCCGCTCATCTTCTAGTTTCGCTTCTGTCTCGACAATAGAGGCCATTGTAATAGCTTTGTGGGCTGTTAGCTTAGAGGGGTTTGGCAGTTTACTCCAGACTTTGCGAAAGCGTTCAACCATTGCCTTTATCAGCTCATCGGCCTTGGTATCAGACTGAACGAAGTAGGTATCAGGAAATAAATAGCCCTCAAGATTGTTGACCATCGGATCAATATCAGAAATCAAACTAGTTTTATTCATGAGAGCCAAGGCCTGTTTGCGATCAACTTTCAGACTCTTGAGTTTTGCCATAGCGTCTGCTATTTCAAATCTTGTCCAACCCTCGATCACAGTTAACTTGTTTAGCTCAATACCTCCAGCCTCGAGTGTTTTAAGAACATCAAGGGGAGCGATCGGTGAGGCGAAGCGATAGTCGCCTGCTCGAATAACAGGCTTGAGCCCGGAAAGTCGCACATAGAGCTTAAGCACAAAGGCTTTATGCAAAATGCCTTTGCTCTCAAGCTTGCTCAATATTTCATCGAGAGCCATGCCGCGACTAACGGCAATTACATCCTGGTCATTGTGAGTAATTGGTGTTTTCAGCTCGGCATCAAGCATGTAGCCAGCTACAAC
>CALRJJ020000326.1:0-6110 GCA_943367505.1 Flavobacterium psychrophilum
GCAACGACCGTGATCCGGTTCTGCCGATTCACCTCAAAGATGTGGTGCAGTCTGTCATTGGCCTCAACACCTATGCCCAGATGGAAAGTCGCATCGCCCGCAGCAAAGCTCCGGTCAAGCGTGCTTTGGCTCCGGCTCATACGCCGCAGGACATCGCCACGGCTTACAACTTTCCCAACAGCAACAACCAGAATGCTCCGGCCAAGGTCTTCAGTGGCAAGGGTGTGAAGGTGGCGGTGGCAACGGCCTATGGCTACGATCCCAAGGACATTGAAGCTTACTGGAAGCGCCATGGCATTGTTCGTGGTGGTCAGCTGATCGACAAGCCCATCAACGGCTTGAGCGGCAAGTTCGAAGAAGAGACTACCCTCGACCTCGAGCTGGTTAGCTCTCAGGTGCCCGACGCCGATGTCTTGATGTACATCGCTGTCAATCCCAGCTTCCTCAATTTCGCCCTCACCTTCAACCAGGTGGCGATCGACAATGAAGCTTCGGTGATGACGGTGAGCTGGGGGCTGTGCGAGCGCAATACCGGCTGGCTGATGATGAAGACCGAGAACATGGTCTTCAAGCAGTTGGCTGCTCAGGGTATCGCTCTCTTCGTTTCTAGCGGTGACGATGGTGCCTATGACTGCAAGGTTCAGAGCAAGGGGAAAGAAGTGCCCAAGTGGGCCGTCGACTATCCCTCCTCGAATCCGCGCTTCACCGCTGTTGGTGGCACGAGTCTGAGTCAGCAAAACGGTGTCCGCACTGCTGAGCCAGCTTGGAGCGGCTCTGGTGGCGGAGTTTCCGACAACTGGTCGCGGCCGAGCTGGCAGGTTGGTTCTGGCTTGCCAGCTGGCGACAAGCGCGCCAGTGCGGACGTCGCTATGAACGCTGACCCGTACACCGGTTACTCCTTCTACTTCCAGGGCGACTGGTCACGCATCGGCGGCACTAGCGCTTCCGCTCCGACTTTCGCTGCCCTGTGGGTCTTGACTGTCGAAGCTGCTGGCAAGCGGGTGGGCTCTGCCAATCCGTACGTTTATCGCCTCGGCAATTCGGCTGACTACGGCAAGCATTTCTATGACGTTACCAAAGGCAACAATGGTGCCGGCCACGGTGCTGGTTTCCCTGGTTATCAGGCCGGACCGAAATGGGACCATCCCACTGGCTGGGGCGTGCCTGACGGTGCTGCTCTGATCGATTGGGTGGTCAAGGCTTCGCCTTCTAGCAATGCTTCTAGCAACGCTGCTGGCAAGAAAGCCGAGCCGCAGAAGAGACCATAGTAAAGAGCCCTTAGCCCAAGGGCTTTTTCTGACAATGCCATGGAGGGAAGCGGACAATTCGTTTGAATTGTTCGTCTTCTCGTCCTGGCATTGTCATTTTTCTATGGTTATACTATATGCAGTAGCTGAACGAGGGAAAATTTTATGGATATTGCCGCGGAGCTTTTATGTAACTAGCTGCGCCGTAGTGCCTTGACTAAGTCGGATTCGCCCTAGGGCGAATCCGACTCAGGGCCTATGCCTGAGCTCCAATTAGCTCGGACATCTAAGACTTAACCGACTTATTCGTAGTCGTACAGCAGTTTAGGGGCGCCGCGTTCAGTCAGGCCTGGCTCTGGAATGGGGCTGCTCACGGGTTCCACCAGGTAGGCAGGGTTGGCCACCTGCACGCCACTGGCATCCTGACCAGCGGCATTGATGCCATCAGGCAGGCCATTGCTGAAGGTGACGATGCGGTAGGGCCTGCCCTGGCCGCCACTGTAGAGTGCAACCGACGATAGCGCCTTGTAGGCCGGTTTGCCATCATAGGTCGGGCGCATTTTCCAGAACTGCACAGCCACAAGGGGTCCTGCCGTGTTGCCAGCACTTGCATTTGCAGTGCCGGTGGCAGTACTCGAGCTAGCGGGTGTGGTTCCGTCGGCGGCGAAAAGGCTAATCGTCATTGAGCCATTACCGGGGTAGGCCAAGCGCTTCTGCCAGATCTGGCCAGCGCTGTTGTAGTAGACTTCTTCGATTGCCCAGTAGGAACGGTAGAACTCGCAGACTACAGTGACGCCGTCTTCGGCAAGGAAAGTGCCCCGGGCGCCGTTGACGAGGTTGCTGCTGTAATTAGCCTGGCGTGCACCGTTGGGCCAATAGAGCACAATTTCTCGCTGATCCGATTGCCCTTGGACAACGTCGGCTAGAAGCGAACCATCTTCGCGAAAGATCTTCTCCGAAGCGTAAACACGACTCTGGTTGAAGATACGCTGGCGCGACAATGTTTTACCGTCGCTCCAATAGTAGTTAGTTTGATAGCGCCCATCGCTAAGCAGCTCACCGGTGCGCTCGACGGTGCCATCAAGACGGTAAACCTGATGACTGGTATAGAGCTGACCCGTGCGATGATCGAAGGTAGCTTTGCTCTTAACGCGCTTGTTCTGGTTGCTTGCAGCTTGCTGAGAGTCATCCTCTTTGAAGTATTTGACTGAGGCCCGGCGCAGGTTGTTGTCTCCCCAGTAAGTGATTTGTTCGCTGGAGCCATCGACATACTCGATGTCAGTGACTGTGCGGCTGACGCGGTCTGCAGCATAGCGCTCATAGCGGATCTTTTCGGCGCTGCTATGGTCAGGGAGGAAGATCCGCACTGTGGTGCCGGGAGCAAAGTCTGGCTGAGCGGGAGGGGCTTGCAGGTAGAAGATCAGACCGGCGATGCTGCAGAAAAAGATTGCGGCGATACCGCATATGGTGATTCGGGTCATGTTTGACCTCATGGTTATATTTTTGGTTGGCCGAGAAGAGCCGCAAAGAGCCTTCTCGTCAAACTTTCCTTCAAGATCTCTACAGACATAGGGCGGCAAGCGGGTCAGCAACATCACCGCAGCAGCGGCTGAGGTGTGCTATGAATCTCGCTATGGTGTTTGCTGCGCTGGTAGCTTTGATCTTTATTTGAGAAGGAAAAAAATGACACTTAAGTCTATTGTTCAAAGGCAAAAGAAGTTGCCTCAATTCTGTTAACTAATGTAAGTTACAGAGCTTAACTGAGTTGGAAAGGCTTGCGGGAATTAGGTTTCGCTGGCAGGCTGTGTTGCCAAGATCGCGCAAGCTGAGCGCAACTATGTCGTTATGGAAAGCTCATTTGCGCAACTTTTGGCCATGGCGCGAATATTTCACGTCTTTTTTACTAGTCTTCGCCTTTGGCACGATTGAGCATCATTTTTGTTATCGCTTTAAGAGTGGCAAATACGCCTTTGCCTTCAAGGGCTACAGCCTCAAAGGCCGGTACTCCCATTTTGTTCAATTCAGATTCCATGCGTTCAACAGTCATCATGTTGCTGATATCGCGCTTGTTGTATTGCAAAACCCAAGGAATATCTTGCAGCGTCAGATTGTATTCTTTGAGGTTGTCCATCATGTTCTTCAAAGACGCTTGGTTTTCTTCCGAGCGCACCACGCTTGAATCAGCGACAAAGACAATGCCATCTACATCGCGCAAGATCAGTTTGCGACTCTTGTTGTACTCTTCTTGGCCAGGCACTGTGTACATTGAGATACGAGCTTTGAAGCCATTGATCAGACCAAGGTCAAGTGGCATAAAGTCGAAAAAGAGAGTTCGCTCTGTTTCTGTGGCTAGGCTTACTAATTCGCCGCGTGTCTGCGGTGAAAGTTGGCTATAGATTACTTTGAGGTTGGTGGTTTTGCCGCCCAAACCTGTGCCGTAATAAACGAGCTTGAATGTTATTTCTTTGGTGCCGTAATTGACTAGAGCCATCTGTGGCTTAATTACACTCGCTTAGGGGTTATGGGTAGGAGGCGTTCGTCTCTTCTATTTGAATGCCTGCAATAGTACGTCAAAACATCACTTTACATGCCGGTTGCCCATATGTTTTTAAGTCATGGCTTTGTACTCCACAATGGCAATACTGGTTTTACGAGCATGCTTTTTGGCTTCGGCTGCAGCTGCCATAAGAGCGCCTGCTGTCTTGCCATCTTGCGGATAGGAGGCCATGCCAAAAGCAATGTTGATTTGGCTGCTGCTTCCAACTAATGATGCGATTGGTTCTCCATTTATTCTCTCTAGAATACGTTGTGCCACAATTCCAGCAGAACGCGTTGCTGTTTGCGGCAAAATGATGGCAAAATCGAAAGTTTCGAAATGCCCTAAAATATCGATGTCTCGCTTTACACCTTTGACTCTATCTAGGGCTATTTTTGCAGCGCTCAGTGGCATTGACTCTAGGCCATTGGGCCGCTCTACTAATAAATCGAAGACCATTATCGTAAAAGCCTTGGCATCGACGCCGTAGCGAGCTATTTCTTGCTTGAGAAAATATTGAAAGACGGGATAGGTGAAGACATCTGTTTCCATTCGCGCTAAAGGTTTTATGGCAGCGGCAATGGCCTGTTCATCTATACCTTTGTCGACTAACTCGACAACTTCTTTCTTCTGTACTTCATTGGCTAGACGCACCAAGCCAACCGAAACGAGGTTGTAGACTACCGGTACCCAGTCGGCTTTGGCCAATGGCATACGCAGCAACAGCTCATAGAGCGTTAGTTGGCTGTCAATTTCTAGATAAAAGTCTTTTTGCAAGGTCATATTGACCGGCGCTCCGCGACTGGCAAGCTGCTCGAATTGCATCTCCGATAGATTGCTATAAGCTTGCTTCAAATATGTATCCATATTGAGGCCGGCATTTTTTAGATAATTATGTTGATCTAGTAAGGTCAAACCTTCCATCAACAGGTTTTCTAAGCGTTTAGTCAGGGTGTAGTCGGTGCATTTTTCTTGTTCGAAGAATTTGAATTTTCCACTTGGCCAAAGCAAAGTTTCAATGATGGCGTGATCGCCTTTTGTCTCACCAGTGGTGGCATGCACTGGATTGCCTTCCACAAGAAAGATATCTGCTCCACCAAAGGCGCTGGCAATGCCAAGGCGCCCTGTCATTTTGCTTAAGGCAAGTGATTGCAGCACGGCTGGTAAATTTAGCTTTTCTAGGTCGCCTTCTAGCGATGCTTGCTGTTGACCCTGACCGGAACTTTGGCTTTGACCTTGTAGTGGTCCTGGGACAACCGCTGCTTCTCTGCTGCCAGTTATTTCCTGGCTGTTTGCTGGATTGACTGATTGCATGGCATTGGCTACGCCACTCATTGTCTGACTGGTTGATTGATCGGCGATTTCGGCAGAGGGAAAGGCAATATTGCCAGTGGTGGAGCGATTGAAGCTATTGGAGGCGATTAGATCGACGGAGTCTTTGCCTGTGGATTCAGATTCGACCAGGCTATGAATCAGCTGCACATCGATGCAGGGAATGCTCCAGACTGTGGCTAAGCCTGTTAAGGTACCTGATGAAAAAGTCCATTCTGGATCACTATTTTCTGGCTGCTGTACTCTAATTTGATAGAGCGAGTCGTTGCCTGGAACTGAAAATGGCAATTCAATAGCTTTGCCTCCCTGCTTTTGCGAGAGGCTGAGAATTTTGGTAATGTCTTCGAATGTAGGAGGGTTCCACAATTGTGGCAGCCGTTGCGGTGAAGAGCTACCAGGAGTGGCTGGTTGGGGCGGGCTTGCCTGCGGACCTCGTCCTGAATTGGAATTCGGTTTGAACATGCGCTCCAGAATGTGGATAGGGATGCCAGATCGTTGTTGCTGAGTTTAGCGGGACACAAATTGACCAGCTATATTTTCATACCCGCCGATCTTGTTTTTTCACCAGCATTTTGTCAGGGCTTTAAACACACTATTGTTTTAGCTGCCAAGCCTGCCAGCGCATACATTCTGCTATGGCTGTGGCATGGGCTGGACAACCTCGGGCAAGGTGTGGTCTGCTGCCATCAAATATTTCAGAAATTGAGCCGAGGCAAGCTTCTTCTGTCAGGTGTGCCAGAAACGGCTGCAGCAAGAGCTTAATGCGGCCGACGCTCTCCGCCTGCGTACCATAGACATTTGTCAGTGCCTCAAAGTAACTGCCAATTAGCCAGGTCCAGGCGGTACCCTGGTGATAGGAAAGGTCGCGGTGGTATTGATCGGCGTGCTGGAAGCCGCAGCCATAAGCTCCCTGGTATTGGGGATCGTTAACCGCAAGGGTGCGCAGGCCAGTGGGAGTGAGTAATTCCGTTTCGACTACAGTAAGAATAGCTCGT
>CALRJJ020000327.1:0-6089 GCA_943367505.1 Flavobacterium psychrophilum
CTTCGGTCGAACATCAGCACCATTTGCTGGTTCCTTTCCAACATTGAAATCAATTGGCTCGAGATCATCATCATCAGACAACTCTGGGCTTTCGTCGTCGTACTCCTTAGCCTTCCCAGTCTTGGTGTAATGTCGAGTCTTGTACTTACGCAATTGTCGCTCGATTTTGTCGGCAACCAAATCAATAGAAGCGTACATATTTTCGGTGGCTTCTTCACCCCGAATGACGTTGCCATTGACCTTAATTGTGATTTCCGCCTTCTGGCTCTTCGCAATGGAAGGGTTCTTCGCCACACTCAATAAAGCTGTGCAATCGAGCTTGTGATCAAAATGCTTTTGGGCTCGCTGCAACTTCTCGGTCAAATACTCCTTGAGAGCGGGTGTTAGTTCAATATTGCGTCCAGTTACGGTTACTAGCATAACTATCCTCCGAAACGAAGGGATAAATAAAACATCCGATAGCGGCACCAGCCAGTTGATTGCTCCAAACAGTTTCAAACATACTCAGGTTGACAAAGAATCAAGCATAAAATCCTACAAGCTCACTGGCCTGTAGGATTCGCGAAGATCTAAATCAACTTCAAAAGAAATATCCCTGACGCTGTTTAAAGCAGAGTGCTCATTAAATGAGCCAAACGAGTAGTCGACAATACGGTGTTCCGATAATTTCCTACCCGGCTTGAGAGCCGCTATAACCATAATCGCAGAAAACGATTTTTACGGCTCATTTTTACTGATTTAGGTCTTCAAAAAGCTGGGCGGCATCCAAGTAGTTGATGTGATGCTGCTTGCCGCTGTACTTGACGTCAGTTGGCGACAACAGCTTAGTTTCTCCAGCGGCATACACTGGGGCAACAAAGAGCCTATCCACTCGAGTGGGGCGATTCATTGACAGGTAAGTGCTAGAGCTTGAACCGGCCGGTGTCGCTTGTGCCTGATTCGCATTAAACGGATTGGCTCTGAATGGATTGCCTTTAAACAGGCCCTTGGCATGATGGGCCTTGGCCTGACTTATGACAGCCTTCTTGGCCACTGTGACAAACTTCTGACCGGCTTCCAGGCTAATGGGCGAGATTAAATCATCATCGACAGCCATCTCAGGAAATTCGCTAGCAACCACGTCTACGACACCAAGGCGCTTGAAGTAGCCAAAAGCCTCAGAACTGTCATTAATGTTAGGTACTTTCAAGCCATGAGCCACAACTTTCATGAACTCGCCCCGGCTGAGAGCCTTGGCTGGGTCAAAAGTGGGAGGGCTGGCAACAACTCCACGGGACAATAGAGTTCTCAATACTTCTAGGCGGTGCCGACCGTTGGCTGGCATTAAATCGGAGTAGCGGGACATAGCACCGAACTGCTCTTCTGTTGTTTTTTGGTTGGGATAGAGACTGGCGCTCTGGGCGCCCACGTCGCGGCAGGCACGAATGAACTCGGTAATTTCATTAGCCCGAGTGCCCATACCATCACCAATCACGTGCACTTCAACGTCTGGTTTCTCAGTTAGTTGTCTGACACGCTCAACCGTACGCTTGGTATAGGTGTAGGCATCCACAGTCTGATAGCGACCATTCCAATAGGCCATGGGAGCAATGACATCATAATATTTGGCCAGAACCTTCCATGGGGTGAGGGCCACCATGGGGGCGCGGTTTAATGGGCTGTAGACCACGGCCATCATAGGGTAACCATTGCCGAGCGCATCCCTTATATGTTTACTGTAGGCTTCGACAACAGTCTTATTTAGGTTGTTCTCCAGATTAGGGGCAATGCCGTCTAGGCGATCGCCACTTGGTGTACGGAAGCGCGCAGCAACAATCATTTTGTCGGCGTCGGCCATGGGGCTTTTAAGCTCGGCGAACGACCAGGCAATAACTCTAATTTTGTACTTATGGCAAGCTTCAATTAATTGACCAAGCTCGGTAGGCTGAGTGATGGCCTCTGTGGTACTACGGGAAGTCTGCACAAAAAGGTTGCGAATGCCTGTGCTGTATAGCTTTTGGCAATAGCCCTCAACATCAGTTTTGGGGTAATTCCAAAGATTAACCCAGACCCCAGACCCCTCTGCCATGCCGGGAGGATTAGCCTGCGTCTCAGGAACGATACTGGAAACCACTAGGGGCTGTCTTTCGATAGAGGAGCCACCACTGGCCGTGGCGCTCTGAACGCAGCTAAGCATTAGACTCAGAGCTGAAAGGGTTACAGAGACGGCAGTAGTAAGGTTTGGCTTGCGCCGAGGAGAAATATTAATCATGGCTACCAGTCTTAAATTTGGATGCTAATTTTTCCAGTATAGATGTGGTATCAATCAAGCGCCATACATTTTTTTGGATAGCGTCGGTTAAATCGGCTCAGGACCACAAATATGAATCTTTTGAGTACATATATTCCACATTTACTTGAGCTTTTATCAGTCACGCACTCAATTTAGATTGCAAGAGATAAGCCCACTGTGGGTATATTGGGGGATGTTATGCTAGGAATCACGCACATTAATCTTAAAAGCCAAGGCAAGAGAGACAATGAATAAAAAGGAAGAGGAAATTCAACGCAAGTTGCTCGAGCTTGAGAGCTCAGTCCTCAAAGACCAAGTAGAACTGGTTAACACCGGTCGTACCGATATAACCACCACAGGCAAGAACGCCAAAGGTGGCGCCCTCAATAACACCAGTGGCGGCAAAATGACCAGCGGCGCCAATAGCGGCAGTGCGGCCCTGAACAAATCTGACGGCTATTACTTCGGCGGTTTTGCCCTGTTGATACTAGGCATGGTACTAGTGGCTATGCATGTAACCGTTCGCAGCAGTTTTCTCGCCATGCTCATGGGCGGTGGCGGTGGTTTAGCGTTCTTTCTGCTGCCACTGTTAGCTGGTATTGGCATGATGATTTACAACTACAAAAATAAATGGGGCAGCATAATTACTGGTGGCAGTTGTGCCCTTATGCTACTTTCAATTATATTCACCCTAAACTTAGGGTTTCCGCCGCTCTCATTAATGCAAACTATTTTGATGTTCCTGCCTTTTGCCATCGGTAGTGCCTTTGTAGTAAAAGGCATGGGCGGACCTCAAGGCGTAATGGAGTCAGTCAAAGCCGCCATCCCCAAGAAAGAAGATGCCTAGACTGTTCGTAGGCAGTTTTCTAGAAGGCCCCGAAGCCGAAAGAATAAGTGCAATAACAAAAGCCAGAGCAAGCCAAATCAGCTCTGGCTTTTTGCCAGGTCAACAAATAGAATTCAAAATTCGCGCCTTGCCCAAAGAGAAGCTGCACATGACCTGGCTATTTTTAGGCGAGGTAAACAGCATTGCTGTAGAAGAGTTAACCAGACAACTTGCCTCTACCCTAACTCAGCTTAAAGAGAAGCTTTCTCGCTCAGCCTTTGAACTTTCATACGATCATCTTAGCCTCTGGCCCAGTGAAGACAAAGCTCGAGTGGTTGTACTGCGCCCATCAATGCCACCACCAGAAGTGTCGCTCATTGACAGCGAAATTAGAGCCGCTCTTTCGACTTTCCAAGAAAACGAAGAAGTTTACCCGCAGTTCAACCCCCACCTCACTTTATTTAGAGTAAGCCCAGCAGCAGACTTGCGCTCCATTGACTTACTGGCCACTCAAGCACTTGCTCCAGAAGAAAATGACTCAAAGATATCAGCAGCGATATTCCCGGTAAAACAAACAATAACTATAGATGGCATTCGTTTGATTAAAAGCGAAAACGGCTACACAATAATTGCGTAGCCGCCTTCATTTCCAAATTGAATTTCTCTATAGCCACAAAGAAAGCTTGATTCGATAGTTGGCCTTTAGATATCTTCGCCCGGCAAGGGAGCATTACCAGGAGCGCCAAGGGCACCCTCTGGTGGTAGAGATTGCGAGCGGGAAGGGATCGGAGCACCGGAAGAAGGAGCTTGAGAAGAAGGAGACTTGCTAGCTGGAGCAGTTCTGCTTGCTGGATCAGCTTGACTTGGCTCTGGCACTGGATACTCAATCACTTGCCCAGGCACTGGCAGCGAACCAGGAGGCGGGATAGTTGCTGGATTAATACGAACAGAGCGCATGCCAGCTCCTGAGGCATTACTAGAGCCGTTACTAGATCCACTACCAGAGTTATAACCAGGCCCAGAAGGAACTCCAGATTTAGTAGCCGGGACATAACGAGGAGTAACACTTGCAGGTACGAATGCAGGCACCACATTTGGTTCAGCTGCATTGGTTGCGCCAGAGCCGGAATTGACAGTAGTTGTTGTATTGACGGTAGTGGCAGGAGCACTAACATCACTAGGCAATGAAGCTGGTTTGCTTAACTGAGTGTGGGGCTTCATGTAAGTATTAACAGGCACTTCCACTTCATGTTTCCAACGCCTTGACTCGTCTTTGATTTTATTAGAGCGATAAGCAATAGCCTGATTACGGAAGCTATTCTTAGTAGCAATAAAGCCATCCCAGTCGAAATTCACAGGGTCAGTATGGTCGCCTTGCTGAGCGTAGCGGTGGGTAATGATGTTATCGTTCTGGACATTGTAGCGACTTTGCAAATAGCCCACTAAACGAGTGACCGCACGCATCTGCGCTTGAGGGTAGCCTTGCGAACCAGTATGGTTAATTTCAATTCCGATACTGTTGTCGTTGTTAATACCAGGAAGAGTTTTAAAAATGTTGACGTGTACAGTAGCAAGATCTGGATCAACCGCTTGGAAGATGGTGCCATCGCGGTCAACTACATATTGAGCGCCAGGGTGCCGGAGCCCCATTGAACTCCAGCTATCAATTACTCGTGTGGCTGAAACTGGAATACCGGTCTCAGTTGAATGCATAACAATATATTTGACCGGTTCTCTGCGCCAGAAAATGCCACCATGAAGAGGATGGTAATTGACGACACCGGCACGCACTAGAACCCTTGCAGCGTAAGCATCAGCAGAGCCACTATCGAAAGCAGAGGCAATGGCGTTAGCATTTTGGGCGTCTAGAGGAGAGGTATCAAAGCTTGGTGCATTCCTCATAAAAATTCCAATCGGATAAGCATAGCGAGGCTTTGGTGCAGCATGTGCCACCACATGATGGTGCTTGGTTGAATGAACCGCTACAGCATGGCCACGACCATGCCTGCCAGCACGCCCACGCGAACTAGTTCTCGAACTTGCCACCACTCTGCTTGAACGGGAGCGACCACTGCTTACCCGTGTTGATGCAGCTCTTGTCGACCGGGAGCTTCTTGAAGTCGATGCTGATCTAGCGCTGCGACCTTTACTAGCCGACGACCGAGCCGAATGACTAGATGAAGCGCTGGCATGTTTTCTCGCCTCAACTTCAGCAGGTACGAAAACCAGCGATGTAAGAGCCAGCAACACCGGTAACAAGCGAGCAACAAACTTAGCGCCAGTTGCTTTCTCAAGCCCTCTTAAATTTAAGCTGTCGAACAAGCGGCAGTCCCCCACATTACGTACTAAAAGTACAGTATTAGCACTACGGTACTAGTATCAAAGTATTTGCATCAAGATGCCAGGGGAGAGAAAGCAAATAACTAGCCACCACCCATAGCACCGACCATTATTATAAAATATAAATGGCAACGGCGCAACGACTGAGTTTCAGTCCACTCGGTTTCAATCAAATAGAGTGAATTTAGAGTTCGACCAAGATTCAGTCGATCCAACCGCCACCAAGGATATAGGTATCGGTTAAGTCGTATATACCAAGTACTTGTCCTGGAGTTATAGCAGGTTGTGGCTCATGGAAAACCACCCGCACCTGTGCATCAGGCAAAGGGTAAACAGTAGCGGGTTCAGCTTTAGAGTTATAGCGAATTTTAGCCAAAGCTTCGAATGGTTCCACCGGTGGTGTCTCCATTAGCCAATTGGCTGCCGAGGCGGTTAATTCTTTACGTAGCAAAGCCTCTGGCGGACCGACATAAACAGTTCTAGTGTCGGGGTCAATAGACGTAACGTAAAGAGGCTCATGATAAGCGATACCAAGACCTTTGCGCTGGCCAATAGTGTAGTTAAAAGTGCCTTGATGTTGCCCCAGCATCTCAGCTGTGACCGTATGTACAATCGGCCCCGGCTCAGCAGTTAAGAAATTACCGAGATACT
>CALRJJ020000328.1:0-6086 GCA_943367505.1 Flavobacterium psychrophilum
CGCCAAAACCATGTGCGGCGTTTTCTACGTTGACCACGACAAAATCGGGAAACCCTTCACTATGGCCATTGTTCACGGCCGACTCAGGCTTTAGACTCTGTAAGTATTTTTTCACCACGAGTCTACCTGGCTTGCCTATTACGTCGCCAAGGAAGAGGATTGTAATTGCCTGATCAGACTTATGATTTGTGGTCATGCTTAGAGCTTACACCATAGAATCTTTTGGAAACCACGATGCTGCCTGTACGTAAACGTAAAAATATGTCTGCAAGAAGAATGCCAAGAAACTCTGAGTTGTGCCTAGTGGCGCTATCCCTGAGCAGCCTGGTTCAGGGCTTTCTTTGCACGCTCAGTACAACTAGTACGATGGCAAGTGCCGCTGGCCCAGCCTTAAGACCAATACCTGAAAGCTCGCAAAAGCAGGCAAGTGACAAGACTGAAGCAAGCAAGCCCACACTAAAGCCGATGACAGCGGTCGCACAGCCTTTGACTTCGGCGAAATCTGCTCTAGTGAAGACGGCATCTCCAGCTAAGCCTGCAGCCGGTGACTCAACCAAGACCGGAGTCAAGGCCGCGGCCAGCGCAGTAGTAGGCCCAGCAGCTAGCCCAGTGGCGAAGACCAAGCCACGAGTGTCTAGACCATCCATGGTGCCACCACCGCCACCCAACACTCCTTCAATGCTCTCAGACCCTTCATTGATGGGCTTGGGCTATAGCGCCTACGGCATGCAAGTGGAATACATGAGCCGCGAAGCTCTGAAAGACAGAGTCAAAGAAATTACTATCCAGTTCAAAGATGCCTCTTCTGAACTAGAAAATAGAAAGCGCCTGAAAACCGAAAGAGAAGCCCGCGCCAAGAGCTTCGAGCAACTCTTTACGGAAGGTGTGGTGAGCCGTCGTGAACTAGAGACAAGTCAACGGGAAGCCACCGATTCAACCGATGAAGTGCAGCGCCTGGAAAATAAATACAACGAGTTGAGCAGCCTCTTAGAACGCGTCAACAAGCGCCTGGCTGCGTTCCCCCAACCACCGGGCCGCAAGAGCAATCAGAAAGCCCAACAGAAGCTGAAAAAATCACAGGCAAAAGTAATTGCCCCTGCCAAGCAGCAAATAAAAGCGACCGATTCGAAATTAATAAATTAAGCGCTCGCAGAGCCAAGCTTGAGGAAGCCTAAGGTCGCATAGTAAGCGGCCTTTATTGCCTCACCCAAATATACAAACGCTACTGTCCATGAGATTTTTCTCTACTTCAAGAAAGATGCCAAGTCCGAAGACCTTGAATATGAACTGGTTCTCAGGTTCACAAGTGCAATGGCAAACGAATTGAGAAAATCCGCATATTAAGCCGGTTTCGCGCTAACATATGCAGCACGGAACAGCAACACCACTTCCAAAGACGGCCACAGAACTTACTCTGCGGCACCTTAGCTCACGGCTAATTTTAGGCTTGTTTATCACAAGCCGGTCTTTTAGCGGGTTCAAGTTCAAAATTACGACACTCTCGAGGAAAAACGATGTTTTACAATCGCAATTACAAGGGTTATCAGTCCGAAACTCACAGAGAATTCAACATGCCAGTTAGAAATCGTCTACACAACGATCACTATCGCTTCGAAATGCATCAATATGATGTTCCAAGCACAGACATCTTGGAACTAGACGATCAATTCGTACTTGAATTGGCTCTACCAGGCGTTGTACTCGACGATGTAGAACTCAAAATCGAAGGCAATTTCCTCACAGTTATCGCCAAGCGCACACCAACAATGTTCGAAGAAAAAGCAAGCTACTTGCGCAGAGAACTTCCTGCCACATTGATGGTACGTGAGTTCGAATTCGAAACAGAAATTCTTTGGGAAAATGTAGAAGCTCGCCTAGACAGAGGCTTGCTCTTCATCAGCTTGCCTAAAGTGGAAGCTGCTATCCGCATTCCAGTGTCACACGGTTCAATCGAAGGTCATGTATCTTCCACCAAAACCCGCACACTAAAGACCGAAGTTCGCTCCGGTAAAGAAATCACCATCAAGTAAGCAATTACCCACTGGTAAAGACGAGATTCGAGAAGAGAGGGCCCAAAAGGCTCTCTCTTTTTTTTACTATGTTTTCAGGAATCGGAACCATGAAAATGCATACTAAGTATTTCTAGACGCAGCTCTCCCTTGCGTCCATTCTTATAATAATCATCAAGCAGCTGCTTCTCTATTTTATAAGCTTGCCAGAACTTCTCCCATACCTTGCGCTTTTTCGGCGACGGTACGTGAATCTTCCAGTGAACGTACTCACAGGGTTTTCGGCATATTGCACAACGAACCGATTCAATCGACTGATGGCGGCGGTATGTTTTACCGCACTCAATACAAGCCCATGTGCGGTTACTCATACGTTCGTTTTTCCGCCATCATCAACTTCAGTCTTCAAGCTCAGCGATGCGTACGTCCTCGGGCAGCAAAGCCAAGGCGTTGATGAATTCCATTCCAATGATTTTGCCGTCTAAATTAAGGTCGAATATTACAAGCAATTTCTTCATAGCTACTTCGCCTTACGATAACCGTAAGCGAAATACAGAGCAAAGCCCACACCCATCCAGACGACAAAGCGAATCCAAGTAGCGACCGGTAAGCTCAGCATCAAAATAAAGCACGAGATAATTCCAGCCCAGGGCACAAAGGGTACCCAAGGGCAACTAAATGGTCGCTTGGTATCAGGCGAACTCTTACGCAAGAAGAGCACGCCAGCGCAGACAATAATAAAAGCTGCCAGAGTGCCTATATTTGTCAGTTCCGCCGCTTGTCCAATATCAACAATCAGAGCCGACAGACCAACAAAAAGCCCGGTCAAAATAGTCGGAATGAACGGTGTTCTGTATTTAGGATGCAACTTAGCAAAGAATGCTGGTAGCAATTTGTCGCGGGCCATGGCCATAAATATGCGCGGCTGGCCCATCTGAAAGACAAGAAGCACAGAGGTCATTCCAGCCAAAGCACCAACCGACACTAACAAGTGCGCCCAGGGCGCGCCTCCAACCGCTATAGCTGTGGCCACCGGAGCGGCGTCATTGGCATAGTTTTGATAGGGCATGATGCCGGTCAGAACCAGCGAAACCAGTGCATAAAGAATAGTGCAGATAACCAGCGAGCCAATCATGCCAATGGGCATATCGCGCTGGGGGTTCTTAGTTTCTTCAGCAGTAGAAGATACTGCGTCAAAGCCAATAAAGCTAAAGAAGACAATGGCCGCACCACCCATAATGCCGACAAAACCAGAGGGGGCAAAAGGCACCCAGTTAGCGGGCTTGACCAATCCACCGCCATAAATGATGAAGAAGATGACCACCACCACTTTGATAGCAACGGCAATGGTATTAGCTACAGCACTCTCTTTGATGCCGACAATTAAAATCCAAGTAACCAGGGCGACAATTACAAAGGCTGGCAAATTTATACAAAACTGCTGACCCAAAATCACCGGAATATCAGTGGTGGAATAAAGGTGCGACTGCATGCTGCCCTGGATAATAGACTTCTGCAAAGCCAGTGCCGTATGCAAATCTGAAGTAAGCCAGAGCGGCAGCCCATGACCAGTCAGCCCATAAAAGACATGGAGCATATGCTCAGACCAACTGACTGCCACAGCAATGTTGCCCACGGCGTATTCAAGAATTAAATCCCAACCAATAATCCAGGCGATTACCTCACCCAACGAAGCATAAGCAAAAGTATAGGCCGAGCCCGAAACTGGAATCATGGCCGCTAGTTCGGCGTAGCAAAGAGCGGCAAAGCCACAAGCAATTGCAGCAATGAGAAAGGAAATTACTAGAGCCGGGCCGGCGCCCTCTCGCCCCAGAGCGGAGCCCATGATGAAGTTTAGAAGCGGGGTAGAGAACCAATCTTTGGCAGCTTCAAGTTGACCAGCAGCAGCAGTGCCAGTCAAGGCAAAAATACCGGAGCCAATTGTGGCGCCCACGCCAAAGGCCAGTAAGTCAAAGGCAGTGAGATGCTTGTGCATCAAGCGGGCTTCATCGTAGGCCTCGTCAACAAGCTCTTCTGGCGACTTCTTGCGCAATAACTTGGTAATCATATTTCTTAGGGTAAATTCTCTGTTGTCTTGGTGGAGTTACCGGCTCTATCGAACACTTGAATTGTAATTTTCTTGGCACCTTTCCCTGGCGTGACGTTATCAGCGGCCAGACCGACACTCAAGGCATCGGACAATGTCGCAGAGGAAGTGCCAAGGGCAAATCCATCTGCCCCATCAATTTTGTAGGTTGAATCAGAAATGCAAGAGAGATTGTCACTAGCGGTCAATCTAATTGAGATAGCGGCTCCCTTCTTTGTAATTTTCAGGTCACTTATTTTGGGTGGAGTATTGTCGATTGCTATAGAGCGAAGCACCACAGCGGCCTTCTCCTGGCCAGGATTAGAGGGCTTATCACTCAACGATATGCGCATCAAATACTTACCATCTTTGATTTTCTTAGTCTCGAAGTTGTAAGTGAATTTCTCTGCGGCCGAATATTGTTCCGTTGACTTGGCGCTCTCAGCTTCTTTCTCTTTATCTTTGTCCTTATCTTTTTCTTTCTCTTTCTCTTTACTAGAGTTAGCAACCTTGGCAGTCGCAGGAGAAGCAGGGGCCGCAGAAGAACTTGAATCATCAGCGTTAGCAGGTGAGTCAGAATCAGAAGAAGAGGGAGAATTTGGCCGCTCTTCTAACTTGCGCGCTGATTTCTTATCATCGCCACCGCTCTTAGACTTGCCCGATTCTTCTTTTTTAGGCTCATCCTTTTTAGGTTCGTCTTTTTTAGGTTCTTCTTTCTTCGGCTCTAGCTTCTTCGGATCTATATTTTTAGGCTCTACATTCTTGGATTCTGGCTTCTTCTCAGAAGCCCCTGGGTCTTTAGCGGTATCTTTATTAGAGTCTTTTGTAGACTTCTTCTCCGCTTCTTTTGCCGATTCCTTAGCGACTTCTTTAGCAGCCTCTTTAGCCTTTTCTTTCTTCTTTGCCTTTTCCGACTCAGATTCACGGCTTCTTAAATCGCTCACAATTGGCTTCCAACTCTTGCCACCATCATCAGACAGCTCGAGGCTCATGAGCATATTGTCCTGGTCTAAATCTGAACCAGAGACAACCAGCGGAACTGTTCCGGAGAAGGCATCATCAGCTTTCACTGATATAGAGGCGATTGTTGGAGCAATATTGGTAGGCTGATAAGTGACATCCACTCGCGAGACGATCAAATCGTCCACGCCTTTCTTGTCACCGCCTAATTTCCAGGTGAGCTTATACTGCAAGAAACGCGATGGACCGCTCTTTATCAAATAGCCTTCGGTGCTAGGGTCTGACACCGCATCGACCCAAGCCGACCACGAGCCATCAGGCTGCGAAGTCTCACCGCCCCTGGTGGCTACTTTCACTATTTTCTGCAGTGCAGCAGTGCTCTCACCCTTAACATTGGCCAGTCTTAGCCTCGACCAATTGGCTGGGCGCTGAGCATCTTGCACGATAGAAGAGTAAGTCGGATCACCCGATGGCTGTATTTCAAAGGTTCTTACTTGAGCCACATTGCTGCTGCCGCAAAACAATTTGCCGCCGTCAGAACTAAGCGCCATTACTGCTTCTTGCTCAGTATGACAAACAGGAATGAACTGAGCTTGATCGGTAACTGGGTCAATTTCCACCCGGGTAATGTCACCTTCGGCATCACCTGAATAAACTCTATCGTCATGGCTATCATAATAAAGAGTGTAGAAGGCATCGCTAATTGCCACTGGCTCGGCCTGACCATTGGCCTGCACCCTAAATAGTTTTCCCGCTCCAGCAGTGGTGACAAATAGGTTGCCAGCCTTGTCTTTAGCAATACCGGTGACTATATGCTCGCCGGTTTCAAACTCGGCTTTAACCTGCAAATTAGCATCTAAACTATAGACACAGCCCTTCTCGGCCGTGCCGACATAGAGCTTGTTTTCTCGCTCTGAATAATTTAGAGCAGTGATATGAGCTTGATTGCTATCAAACACAAGAGTGGCAGTGCCGTTATCTACCCGATAAACTTTGCCCGAGCCGCTTGTACCTAGATAGAGGCGGCCACT
>CALRJJ020000329.1:0-6082 GCA_943367505.1 Flavobacterium psychrophilum
TGCGACCGGAATTCATTAATACTGAATGCTGCAAAATCGAGAACTGTTGCTTGAGCTGGCCGTAGCGCATCTGCACAGTGGCATTGGGGCCAGCCTGGTTGAACTGGGTCTCAAAGTTGCTAAAGGCCGTCGCCATCAACTGCACCTGCATCTGCTGCTGGCCAAAACTATTGGAGCGGGCCAAACTGTTGCCCGAGGTCTTAACGGTTGACTGCAATTGCTGCAAAGCGTTGGCCATGGCAAAAATAGCTGAAGGATTGCTGGCATTAAATCCACCCGAACCCACCGACTTCTGAGCGAAACTAGAGAAATCGCGCATGGCATTGTTCAAATCGCTGACGCGGCCACTTACATTAACGCTGGTATTGGCAAATTGATTGCCAAAGTTGTTGTTGAAACCAGGATTATTAAATCCACTGCTGCTGCTACCGAAACTATTGGTGCCAAAATTGTTGAAGCTATTGTTGCCATTGAAAGCAGGATTAAAGGCTGGATTGAATCCGTGATGAAAGCCTGAATGCATGCCCGATTGATTAACTCCGGCTTGGTAATAGGGATTTCCGTATGGATTAACGTTGGCATTGACGTTCGGGTTACCATAAGGATTGGCATTAGGATAACCATAGGGATTACCGCCAAAATAGCCTATTTCGTTCTTTATATTCATCCAGCGCGATGGCACGTCAGGAGAATTACTAGCCAGGCCGATGAAATTATCAACACTGGCGGCACTGGCTTGCAGACTAGCAAACTGGGGATTACCAAATTGGCCGTTCTGATATTGGTTATTATTCGAATTATTAGGGGCTCGCTTTACGTCCTGGCTAAAGGCTTGCAACGCTGTGCAAAGCTGCATCTCCTGGCTTCCCACGGGCGGTGGCCACTTACCTTGTAGTGTCAAAGCGGTCTGCACAGAACGCACTAGCTGATCGGTGTCACGCTGCAAACTATCATTTCCACCCGCCTGCACCGCCGGAGCTTGCAACAGCGCAATGACAAACAGAGCCAGGGCAGACCTATGGCTGAGGCGAAGAAAATTAGTCAGATTCTTGTGCATACTGGGCTTGTTCAATTATGATCTCCTTTTAGTTCGCCAAATCGTCTTTGACCACCAACTGGCCCTTGTTCAGGCCAAACTTGGTCTTCTTGCCAACAACTAATTCGATAGAATTGACTAAATCTGGTTCTATCCGATTATGAAAAGTACTCTGGGCATTTATCATTGAGCCGTCTACAACCACATCTGGTGGCACATCCTGGAGCACACGAATGACAGTTCCTCCAGCTGTGTTAGCCTCAAGCTTCTCCGCCTTGTGCATAGCAACTTCGCTCACAGCGATTTCACTGCCAGCATAGTATCCCGCCCCCATAGCGATGGGCACGAGGAACAAGAAATACTTGATTGGCTTAAGGGTTGTGTCTTTCTCAGTCATTTAATCTTTTCACTTGAGGTCTGGCAGAATATCATGCTTGGCTAAATGATGACCTTTCTCCAGCGCCCACTTGGTTTTGCGCCCGATGCAATCAGAGGCAAAAGAAAAAGCATCAAGGGCGATGTGGTCGACAGTTTCGTAGCGTTCATCAATATTACTGCTGTCAATTTCAGCCCCAGCAGGAATATCTTTTGTCAAAGCTACTAGCTTAATGCGCAACGGCTCAGCGCCGATAGCAGGGCTCTGCTGGGCGGAATGCCAGACATTGAACCAGCCCCAATAATAAGTTGCACTGGTGCAAGCCAGAAAGGCAAACATCACTCCTAATATCACTAATAATTGCTTTGCAGCCATTGCCCTATGCCATTAAATTTGCCGCTAGGCTTGCCTTCAAACCAGTCTTCAAGCTAGCCGTTAAACTTGCCATGAAAATAATCGCTCAGCCTAAAATCGTAGCACTAATGGGCCACTCAACCCCCGTCAGTAATGCACTAGGCGCCAATGAGCTTAATGTAGTGTGCGTATTCCCCCCATTACAACCAGAGATGGATTGCCTTATCTTATGGATTAGCAATCCACTCAGGAGCCAGCAATGTCTGATCAGCCAAAAGAAAACCCGGTCTTCAAAAGCTTTAGCGGCGGGCTTAATCTAAACTCAGTAGACATTCACAAGAGCCTAGGGCCCAAAGCTGCAGACGCTCCTGCATCAACCGCCAAAGATTTACCCGGCCTAACTGTACAAACAGAACCAACTCTGCGCCGCTTGCCAGCAACAACCGAGCAAGCTGCTCCGACTGATACAACTCTGCGCCGCTTACCAGCAACAACCGAACAAGCTGCTCCGACCGAGACTATTCTTCGTCGAGTGCCAGAGCCAAAGCCAGTTCCGCCACCTATCAAAGATGATGAAATTCCTCGCCCACACCGCAGCAAACTCACTGCCGGTCAAGAATTGAGCAATATGGTAGAAATTCCATCAGCCTTGCTCTCGGGTTTCATGATGGCCAAGCGCGGCAGCCAAAACGCTGCCGAATCAGCCGGCGCTAAGGTTGCCACCCTAAGCGACCACGCCATTCCACAAAACCTTGCTACTGATTTCAATATCAGTCGTGAAGACCTGACCACCAGACTGAGAAGCAAACTCACCCAAGCAAGCACAACAGCAGATGCCGCATTTCAAGCTGACCCTACTCTGCTTGATAAAGGCTATCGCTTCGAATTCGAAAAAGCCAACCTGGCTGATGACCTGGTCAAGAAACTCCATCGCCCAGGCGACCTAGGTGAAGTACTCAAGGCCATCGACAATGTGCCCAAAACAGCTCTTACTCCTGAGCAACTGGTACAAGTCAGTGAATACTCTGAACACCTCGGCAAGAGCCCACTTTTGCAACAAGAAGATTTGACAAAATGGACCACCGAACTCGACGTAAATGCTGAGAAATTCAGAAAGGCACTAGCTGAAGCTGGCCCTGCCGGTACTAGTGAACTAACCGAAGCTGGTCGCGCCGCCAACCTTGCTGAGAAAGAATTTTATGGCAGCTTGCAGAATCTACGCGCCAATGTTGGCTTGAGCAAACATGCTGCTGATTTGGAAATGCAAGAATTGATGAGAAGCAATGCATCGCTCTTCGAAACAGGCAGAAGGTTTGAATTTGATCCAGCCCTCAGTGCCGAAAAAGTTGCCGAGCTGAAACGCCCAGAACAACTCAAAGGTCTGCTTGGCCAAATTGAAAAGACCCACGCTCCTGGTGCTGAAAAGCTCATCACCAGCCAGGGAGAACACCTCGCAGCGCTGAAAGGCTTGAGCAAACACCCAGTTATCGAAAGCGAAGGCTTGTCAGATATGGCAGCCACTCTAGAGAGAAATGCTGGCAAAATTATTGAATCGAGAGGCAAAGCTTTCAGCTTACTCGGCCAAGAACAAGCAAGTTTCATGAAAACCAGCCTGCTTACCTTAGGCGCTGGTGTAGGCATCAACTGGGCCGTGGATAAACTAGCATTCCGCGACCAAACTGCTGGCGTTCTAACCCATGGCGCTAACGGTCTCGGACCAGCTATTTTGCTCTCAAACTACAAACCACAGATAAAGCTGGGCGTAATCGTTGGCTCACACGTCTTGGCCCGCATCGCCGAGATGCCCAGCAAAGACCACCTAGAAAGCTCTTTCAAGAAATAAGCTCTAAACGTTTAGACGAGTAAACAAGCACTGCAATCGCGTTAACTTCGATTGAAATAGCCTGACATTATTGCCAAAATGGTCACTAACATTTTGGTTACTAATGGAGCCTCGCATATTTTTATGAGCAAATACAATAAATTATCGAAAGATGATGCTGCCGTGTTATTGGTCGACCATCAGGCCGGTTTGCTCTCGCTGGTGCGAGACTTCACCCCTGACGAATTCAAGAACAATGTATTAGCCCTGGCTGACCTGGCAAAATTCTTTAACTTACCGACAATTTTGACCACAAGCTTTGAGCAAGGCCCCAACGGCCCACTCGTGCCCGAGCTCAAAGCCATGTTTCCAGATGCTCCATATATTGCTCGCCCCGGCCAAATTAACGCTTGGGACAACGCCGATTTTGTCGCCGCAGTAAAGAAAACTGGCCGCAAGCAATTGATTATTGCCGGTGTAGTTACCGACGTTTGTGTTGCCTTCCCCGCTCTTTCAGCGATGGAAGAAGGTTTTGAAGTATTTGTTGTCACCGATGCCTCTGGCACATTTAACACCACAGTGCGCGATGCAGCCTGGAGCCGCATGACTCAAAACGGAGCGCAATTGATGAACTGGTTCAGTGTCGCTTGCGAATTGCACCGCGACTGGCGCAATGATATCGAAGGGCTTGGCGCCTTGCTCTCCAATCACCTACCGGCCTACAGCAATCTGATGCAGAGCTATTCGCAGAAGTAGCTCAAACCCAAGCTATTTACTGGGTTTTGTCGCGTGGGCTATAGAGCAATCTCTTCTTCTCAAGATCAGCTCGCTCTGCCTCAGTAATACTCTCGCCTCTAGCCACTCTAGCTAGAGGGCCGTCGCCTTCCAGTAGAGGTTTGCCTAAAAGCTTATCTCTCCAGTTTGAGCCTGTTGATGTCGATTCGGCCTTGGTCTCACCTGGTCGATCATAGACATCAGTACTTCCCGTAATTCTATCGACAATGCCATTGCCCCTCGCGACAATGTCTTGAGGCATACCAAGGCTAGATTCGGTAATCAAAACTTTCTGCCCTTTAGCAGTTTCGAAGCTTATGTATCGGCTGCTATCGGGGCCTTCGCTATCGGTAACCTTAACCTTTGTGCCAGGCTGTTCGGCAATCTGGCCTTTGACCTCAGCCATCACTCTCACCTTGGCGTCTCGACCTAGTGAGTTTATGGTGTCTGAAACCTTCTCAGCATTAAGCAGACCGTCGGCAACTTTCTTGGCAATCTCGCGCTCTCCTTGCTGCAATGCACTGCGCGTCCATTGAGCATTGCGGTCATCAACACCTGGTCTGCCAGTGTCTGGCTCCGACTGGGTGCGAGAATCTGCGGGTTTAGACACAGGATGTTTTTTACCATCACCAGTCTCGCGCGCATGAGCAACTGGCTGCTCGTGTCTGGCTTGGCCTGGCGGCGGAGTGATGCCGTCGAGTGTGCGTTTAGCTGAATCGAAATCTATCTGAAAACCATTGAGAATAGACGAAACGTGCGTGCCTGTTTTCGATTCTGGCGCTCCACTGCGCTCACGTAAATTAGAGAAGAACTCTCTGCGCTCGTCAGGGCTACATTCACGATTGAATTTCGCCGAAACGTCATTACCCTGCGATGCTTGCCGGATAGCGCCGTCAAGGCTGCATGCTTCTTTGTTGTTTTCAGGCCCTGCCATCGCTATAACCAACCTTGATTGAGCTAACTCTTTATGCCCAATCTGGGAGATTCTAGACAAGTGCACAGCCGCCGTGGGCGGAACCGCCAACTGAACTACAGCAAACAAGCCTTGATTGCCTCTCTCACCTTCTTTGGCTGCGGCTAAAGATCTATAGGTTGATTATTGAGATGCGCTAAGAACTGATGATGACTAAATTAGACACATTTTCACCATTGGCGATACCAAGCTTGTTGAAGTATTCAACCAAGGAATGCACTTGGCCAAGATATCGAGCATTCAAGGAGCTTTAGCTAACAAAGGCAATTCATTCCTCATTGCGTCCCTTTGATGAAAGCTGCCCTGTCCTCACAAGGGCTCGATACCGTATGGCGCAATGACCAGCCTTAATAATTAACAAAAAACGAGTGGCTGCACCCAGTCGCCGTCAATTCAAAAGGCTGCAACTAGTCAATTGGTGGGCCTAGCTGGGAGTGTGGCGCTGACGCATGGCAAATTTGGGTATGACTATTTTTGCTAGGATGAAATTCATGGTTCTTTTACCAAGTCGAGATTCGAGAAGCATTAAATGCGCCGCAAAAACACTCTTTCACTACCGCTTCTCTTGTCGCTTCTTTCATCGCTTTCAGTAGCGACCGAAATCTCCTTTGCTGGCGCCAGCTATGCTAACAACGGCGTCACAGACTACTTCCCGCCCCCTGTTCCAGTCGTTCCAAATCAAAGGCCGCTAACTTCAGGTGTTAGCAGCACTGGCCCGTTGCAAGGCGGCATCAAAAGCGAAACACA
>CALRJJ020000330.1:0-6081 GCA_943367505.1 Flavobacterium psychrophilum
GACAGGGCAACCAATGTTGCCAGAATGTCAGACCGGTAATCATATAGCGGTCTTCGGCACAGAAGCTCTCATAAGGCACAGGCTCGCCCTGGTAGCGCAATAAGGCGCGAACCTGGGTTGATTCTGTGGCAAATAGGGGCTCAATTTTGATCATAATTAAGATGATACCACGCTTGCCAAGCGGCCCCGCTTGCCTTCTGCCTAATTGGCTAAGTGACTGCTACCCGGCTATACTGAGATGCCGACCGTACTATTTAGATGACTCAGCCCACTAAGCAACCAGTTAAGAAGACAGCAAAAGACGAGAAGCCATTCTTTAAGACAGTGGCCGACAATCGTCGCGCGCGGCATGACTACGAAATTCTCGATACCTTAGAGGCCGGTATAGCCTTGTATGGTACCGAAGTTAAATCTATTCGTGCTGGCAAGGCTAATTTAGCCGATGCCTTCGTAAAGGTAGAAGACGGAGAGCTTTGGCTATATAGCTGCCATATATCTCCGTATGACTTTGGTAATAGATTCAATCATGAACCGCTGCGCAAGCGCCGTTTGCTGGTTCATAAGAAGCAAATTCTTAAGTTGAAATCGAACATGCAAGAGAAAGGTCTGGCTCTGATTCCGCTTAAAATGTACTTCAAGGGTCATTTGGTTAAAGTTGACTTGGCTCTGGCTAAAGGTCGAAAACTATATGACAAGCGCGAAAATATTGCCAAGAAAGAGACTAAGCGCGATCTTGACCGATTAACTAAGTCTCGCAACAACAGTCACTAAAAAACACGGAATCAGACAACATAGAATTTCAGCGAGGGTCAATGGCAAAAGTTAAAAGCTCGGTCTTAAGTTTGCTCTTAATGTCGGGGCTACTTCAAGGTTTCGTTCAATTAGCTCTCGTTGCTCCAGTCTGGGCCGCTTCTCCTGTTGCCATTCTCAAGAGTGGACGCAACGGTGCTACCTATCAAGATCAGCACATCGGAACTTTTGAAGACGACTATAAGGTTTTTCGCAAAGCTTTAGACGGCGCCAACGTTCGCTACGATGAACTGAGTGATGGCGATGTCGATGCTGGTGTTGCCAGGCTCTCTGGCTATAAAGTAATCGTGGTGCCACTGCTCGTTGACCTGCCAGCTGCTGAAGTTTCAGCTCTTTCTGATTTTGCTCGTGGTGGCGGCAAGCTTCTCATCACTGATGGTGCTGGTGTTCCTGGTGCCGGTGCTCAATCTTTAGAAGCACTGGCTGGTGTTGCTTCAGCTAAGCAAGCAACGATTAAAGAAGTAAACAAATTAGTCTGGAGCAAGCCTGGCGCAATTAACGCACCAACTGCCGAGTTCTCCATTGCTAGCGTTATCTCCCAATTGGCTTTGAGTGGCACTGGTAGCAGTATGGCTACCTGGCAAGATGCTAATGGCCAGGAGCAGGGCATTGGTATTGCTCGGGCCGGTAATGTAATTTTCATGGGCTGGGCACCTGGTGTTCAGGGTGAGGTATCAAGCAATGCTTTGATGCTCTCGCAAGCTTTAGACGAACTGTCGCCTGGTATCACTCAAGCTGCAGCCGTACAAATTAGCTTTGCTGATTATCAAACGATTTCACAAGAGTTAGATTATCTTGCTAAGCGTACTGATGAAGCGATCAAGACCGCTAAGCAAGCTGAGTTTTCGGTACCCCTCAAAACCATTCAAGCCTCTTATGATGCGGCTGTTGAGCACGTCAAATCTTTCCAGCAAGCCTACAGCGATAGACGCTTCTTAGAAGCCGATGAGCATGTACAGAAAGCCCGTCAAGACTTTGCTATGGCCTTTGCTCAGTCGATGCCTGTTCGACCAGTTGAAGCTCGTTCTGTCTGGCTAGATAGAGGAACGATTGTCTCCACCCGTGGTGCCAAAGGTATGGCTCAACTTTTTGATAAGTTGAAGACCGCTAACATAAACGTTGTTTATTTTGAGACCAACAATGCTGGGTTCACTATGTTCCCTTCTAAAGTTGGCACTCAGAACCCCGAGACTCTAGGCTGGGACCCGCTTGGTTGTGCTATTTCGGAAGCGAAGAAGCGCAACATGGAATTTCATGCCTGGTTCTGGACCTTTACTGTGGGCAATGCTAAGCACAACCCCATTGTTGGTAAAGAGTCAGATTATCCTGGACCAGTTCTCCCTGCTCATGATTTCTCTTGGGCCCTGTCCTCTCAGACGGGTGCGCTTTTGCCACCACGTCAGTTTGAGTATTGGCTTGACCCTTCTAATCCAGATTGCCGCGCTTACATCAAGAGCTTGGTCTTTGAAGTGGTAAATCGTTATCCTGTTGATGGCATTCAACTCGATTACATTCGCTATCCCTTCAACAATAAAGGCTCAGAGATGGGCTTTAATTGGCTCGGCCGACAAAAATTCGAGCGCGAGACTGGTCTATCGCTCGATCGCCTCGATGAAGACACAAGAACAATGTGGATTCATTGGAAAGCTAATAACGTCAGCAGTTTTGTTAAAGAGATGTCCGAGTCATTGCGTGCAGCTAAACCTGGTATTCGCATTTCGGCCGCTGTTTATGGCATGCCCAAGCGTATGCGTATGAACGCTATTCAACAAGAGTGGGAAGTCTGGGTAGCAAATGGTTGGGTCGATACTCTCAATCCGATGACCTATGTTGGCACCGCAAAAGAACTAAACGATGCTGCTGGATTCGTGCGCGAATCGACAGCTGATAAGGCTCTTTCTTATCCAGGTCTATCTATTCGGCAGCTTGATACTGCTGGCTTGGTTGAGCAATTAGACACTGCTCGTGTGATTGGTACACTCGGAACAACTATGTTTGCCGTTGCTCACCTCGATGATAAGAAGGTCAACATGCTCAAGGTTGGCCCTTACAGACGGCCAACCACTATGACTCCTCAGTCAGATCCAATCAAAGCCAGTCGTCTTTTGTTCGACGATTTCTCCACCATGGTCAATCGTTATCTACAAGATCCTAAAAAACGCATCATGTCTGACACCGCCAGTACTAATGATGTCGTCAATCAACTCGATTCAGTGCAGAAATCACTGCACAACCTGTCTAGCAATGCTAAGCCCGAAGAAATTGATGCTGTGCTTAAAGACGTCACCTCACTTCACGCCACAGTGCGTGAGTGGTTGCGCCTTGAAGCCTTCATTCAACGTGGTTTCCGTGCCCAGTACATTGCTAACTATTTGAGTCAGGTTGAGGCCATTCTTTCTTACGCCGCTCAACATGCCAGAACAACCACCGCTGGTTCCAGTGCAATTGCTACTCAAGCTGCTAATCCAGGGTAATGCTCATTTGCCCAGGCCAATCTAATGGCTTGGATTGCGGCTGCTTCTCCATTTCTGCTTTTCCCAATTTGACTCATTTTTCAAGTGAAAATGAGTCAGGTTGAGTGCCTGAAGAAAGAGGATGGCTAGCAATTTATTTTTTCGTCAGCCACTGACCCACTTCCACATCGCTAGTGGTGCCTGGTCGCGGGTAGCCATAGTGTGTGGTCAGGCGCACTTGCTCTACTTTTTTATCTTTGAATCGCAGCTCTAGAACTGATGAAGTGTCGGTGCCGTGCCATGTCACTTGTGAGAAGTCGGCGTTGTGCTTGAAGTCTGGTGAGGGGAAGCGTTTCAGAAGTTCCTTCTTTGTCAGTCCGAAAAGGTCTTCGCCTGTGTATTTGCGACTCAAAAACAAAAGCTTATCGGCTGACGTCTGGTTACTTTTTGCCTTGGTCTGCTTGTTCGTCGCTTGTTCGTAAGTTTTAGGCCCATCTTTGGCCCAGATTACGCTAGTGCTCGGCAATGGCTTTGAACTTTCTGGACTAGCCACTGCTGCGGTCTGGATCAGCATGGCGAGAATCGTCAGACAGCCCCAATATTGTCTTTGAAACGCAATCTGCATCAACTACTTTGACCTGGTTGAATCTCGCATGTACTTCATGACGTTGGGGAATAGTTCTTGCATGCGTCGGGCCGCATATTTGTCGCTGCCTTGACCGGTGGCTGTGGCGAAGGCCTCGGCAAAGAATTCTTCTTTGGCTGGTGAGCCCAGGTAATAGTTCATTGGTCCACCAGGTTGCACTTCTTTCATAAGCTGCTGCATTTGGGCGGGCGAAATATTGTTGACGTCATTCACCATAGCGGCTTGGAACTTCTTGTCTTGCATTGAAAGGAATCCGTGGGCAGCGCTATAGGCGTGGCCGGCTTCGTGTCTGGCCAGACCTGCGACATCAGTATTTCGCAGCGATTTGACCGGAGTGCCATCACCCAATTGCTCAAAGACTGCAATATTTGGCGGTTTGCCTTTGCCGTCAAACAAAGAAGGGGCGTCAAGCGAGACTTTTTGGCCATTGACGACCATGTCGGCTTTATTTGTGCCCATGGCTTTGTCGTATTCGTAGATGTTTTTGAAAACGTTGACCTGGACGCCTTTATCTTTTAGCTCCTGGGCTACTTTTTCGGGCAAAGTGGCGACACCGTTTGCTACTTCTTGGGCAAAGGCTGCACTGGCGCCCCTGTTCTGCACTTCAAGAATGGGCTTGGCGCTCTGTTTGTCGCCGACCACGGCCTTGTCGCCAATATTTACTCGGTCACCATTAGCTTTGTCACCGCTGGCGCTCTTTTTACCGTCAGTTGGCGACAGTTGGGCCATTTGCAGATTTTTGAGCTGGTCTGACATGTTCGCCAGACCCAATTCTCTAGGTTGACCCGCCGCCGAAGCCAGCTTCTGGTCACTTGTAAGCGGTACTTTGTAGCCTTCAAACTTGAGCGCCGAAGTATTGGCAGGGTTGCCGATTTCGGGACCAAAGTCTTTGTTCATCTCTTTTCCCGAGATACGGCCGCTATCTCGACCGTTATCTTGGTCAAAATTAGCTGTGACGCCGGGATTGGCGTCGGTTACTTTGGGCTGCTCTTTGGTGGGTGCGTCTGACATATTTCTAATCTACCCAGGCGCCCATGAAAAAGTCGTGAAACCAGACCTTAAACCAGAGCTTTATCTATTACGTAAACCATAACCTGGCTAGGTCTAAAACCAAAAATGGAACCTCTCCCGGGGGAGAGATTCCATCGAAAGGAGGACTAATAGCGGTTGCTAGATTAGCTGCCTGAGTTCCAATCGGTCACTGGGGTGATGACTGGTTGAGCGTAAGTGACTTCAACTACTGGTTGTTGTACAGGTTGTACTGGTTGTTGTACTTGCTGTATAGCAGGGGGAGCGAAGTTTACTTGCGTTGCAGGTGCTTGTACTGCTTGAGCAACAGCAGGGGCGGCAGCGGCAGCTGCAGCAGCGGCTTGTTGTTGAGCGGCATAAGCTCTGAAGGTCTCTTCGATGAGACCGGCTTTTTCGCGCAGTAAGTACTCTATGTAATCACCACGGCTCATACGTGATGCTGCGACTTGTTCGTCGAGCAAACGGTGGGCCATAGGGGTTACACAAACGGCAGTTGTGGTTCCACGGTTCTTACCAAAGAAGAACGATTTGGCACCACCTTTAGGGCCGGTTTGTTTAGCTTGAGGGGGTAATCTCAAGGGGGCCAAGCCAGCGCGTTCACGAATAAGCATTTCTACGTAATCGCCATTCGAAACGCTGGCGGAAGCGGCTTGTTCTTTTAACAACTGACGACCTAGGGCTGTCAGGTTGAACGAAACCGAACCGGACTCTTTGCCAGGAAAGCGCGAGCGCCTGGGCGAAGTGGTCTTGGCAGGTGCTGGTGTTATCTGGACCGTTGTGTTCATCTAGCTTATGGCAGTGATTTTTCCATCAACTTTTTAGGGTCTTTAGTGAATCTCTACCTTTCCTCCTTTTCTGAAAGAACTGACCTTCTGGTACGAATATAAGACTGAGTCTTTTTTGAATTTGATGGCCAATGCCATCTGGTTACCAACGCTTCTGTTTTATCTCTTGTTTTGCTCTCGGGCCCATGCCTTTAAGCTACCGACCGCTAAGTCGATTAGAAAGCTCTTGCCGTGCCCTCGCACTTGGACTCTTCAAAAAATGTCACTGGGTGGTTTTTCGATTTGTCCTGGCAACCCTTTCCAAGACCTTGATTATAGAGCAAAGTTACGAGAAAGATGCAGTAGTCATGTATTACTA
>CALRJJ020000331.1:0-6068 GCA_943367505.1 Flavobacterium psychrophilum
AGAGGCAACAACACCTTAAAAAGAGTACGCAAAGGGCTAGCTCCTAAATCTAGAGAAGCCTCGATTAGCTTAATATCAATTTTTTCAATGGCTGTGTAAAGTGGCAAAATCATATATGGCAAATAGTTGTATACCATTCCTAGCCAGACAGCAAAGGGCGTATAAAGCAGTGGCGGCATCTGCCAACTCCAAGCCGAACCAAAATATGTACACAGGTGAGCCAAAATACCCGTCGGACGCAAAATCGTTATCCAGGCATAAATGCGCAAAAGTGAAGAGGTCCACAAGGGTAAAACAACAAGTAGAAGCAAGATGTTGCGAAGAGCAGGCTTGCTAAACAATGCTAACCAAAGGGCGAAGACATAGCCCACCACAAGGGTTGATGCCGTTGTCAGTGTCGAAAGGGTAATTGAGCGCACAAGAGCAGATAAATAAGGCCCATTTACAAAGCGCAAATAGTTATCAAAACTGAAACCAAAGGTGACCCGACCCAGCAAATCACGGCCACCGAAGCTATAAACCCACAAGATTACAAGAGGAACCAGCACAAACATAGTGAGCCAAATGCAGGCAGGCGCCAAAAGCCAGACCCTGGCATCAAGGCCGAAAGAGACTCTTTTTGAAGTGTTAGACGAGTTCACTTTTGCTTCTCTCGGCGGCGAGATACACTATACAGTCTGTTAGCCACTGATTTTAAACTATATGCTCAAAGTCATTTATCTCGGCACTCCGCAATTCGCCGTACCTACTCTTGCCAGCTTGATTGAAAATCAAGAAAAGCTTGGCCTAAAAGTTGTCGCCGCAGTCTGTCAGCCCGACCGCCCCAAGGGTCGTGGTGGGAAAGTAGAGATGCCGCCAGTCAAAGTATTGGCAGAAGCTCACGGCATACCAGTATTTCAGCCACAGGCTCTGGCCCGCTCACCCGAGACAGTCGAGGCCATGAAAGCACTAGAACCAGACTTACTGGTGATGGTGGCATTTGGTCAGATTCTCAAGAAAAATGTCTTAGAGATGGCGCCATTAGGTGTAATCAACGTACACGGCTCACTCTTACCGACATTGCGGGGAGCCGCTCCCATCAACTGGTCCGTGATAAATGGCGACACTGTTACCGGTGTCACAACTATGTATACAGAAGCTGGAGTCGATACCGGCCCGATGTTACTCAAAGCCGAAATTGCTATTGGTCCAGATATGACCGCGCCAGAACTAGCCACTGAAATGTCGCATGTCGGTGCTGACCTTTTGATCAAAACAATAGAAGCACTGATTAACAAGACACTCGTAGCAGAAAGACAAGACGATAGCAAAGCCACTTTGGCACCAATGTTATCGAGGGCTATTTCCAAAATTGACTTTAAAAAGCCAGCCCAAGAAATTCACAACCTGGTACGCGGCCTGACACCATGGCCAGCTACCATGGCTAATTTCAGAGACGCCGAACTAAAAATAGTAAAGACAAAGATGCTGGATGATGCGAGCCACCTCTATCAATCAGCAGCAGCCAGTGGCAAGCCCGGCGAAATTATCAAAGCCGATGGCAAAGTTTTCGTTCTTTGTGGCGACAAAAAATTATTAGAGTTGCTTGAAGTGCAACCGGCAAACCGCGCCAAATTGGCTGCGGCAGCCTGGGTAAACGGCGTTAGATTGGAAACAGGTGAGTGTCTTACATGAGCGAAAATAGCGAGCCGAAACCTGCTCTGAAAAAGAATGATTCACACCTGCGCAAACGCGGAGTATCTTCACGCAAAATTGCTGTAGAAGTTTTGATAAAAGTGCAAGAGAAAGGTGCTTACACCAACATTGCTCTGGCCAACGCTCTTGACGGCAGCAAATATGATTTATCTGAAAGAGACCGGGCCTTTATCACTGCACTGGTACAAGGTGTGCTGCGCAATAAAAACAATCTAGATAAAGCCATAGGCGCTGTGGCAAGCAAACCAATCGACAAAATCCAGCCACCGCTGCTCAATCTCTTACGCATTGCCTTCTTTCAAATTGAATCAATGCCTGATATTCCTCACAGCGCCGTTGTTGATACCGCTGTCGAACTAGCACGGGTGATTGGTCACGTTGGTCTCTCAAAGTTTGTCAACGGCATACTGCGCACTCATATTCGCAATATTGAAAAAGGCAGACTCATTGCCGAACCTGTAGACATGAGCAAGCTGGAAGGTGCAGAACTTGCAGCAGCTCTAGCAGAGCGTCATTCTATGCCACTGTGGCTAGTATCGCGCTGGTTAAAGCGCTTTGGCGCTGAAGAGACAGAAAAACTTCTAAAGGCCTCCGACGTTCCAGCAAAACTGACAGTGCGTGTCAACGACATCGCCATGGAAACAGATGGCTACCAGCGTCTATTGCTCGACAAAGGTGTCGTGGCTGAGCGCTCTATGCTCGTGCCGACATGTCTGGTTATCACCGAGAGAAAGAGTCTCAAAGGACCAATTGAAAAGCTACCGGGTTACGAAGATGGCATCTTCTCAGTGCAAGACGAAGCCGCAGCTTTTGTTGGTCAAGTTATGGCACCACAAACAAGCGATGTTGTCATTGACCTCTGTGCTGCCCCTGGTGGCAAGACTGTAAACATCGGCGAATTGATGAATAACAAAGGTCGCATCATTGCCATCGACAAGCACGAAAAGCGACTGAACATGGTTAAAGAAAATCGCTTACGTCTTGGCCTGACTAACATCGAAACCTACACAGCCGATGGCACCACCTACGAACATCCACCTGTAGACAAAGTCTTAGTTGATGCACCATGCTCGGGCACCGGCGTAATCAATAAGCGCTCTGATATAAGACTAAAGCTAAAAGAAGAAGACATTGCCGAAGTCAATGTCATTCAAAAGGCCTTACTCACAAACGCCGCTAAGCTGGTCAAACCAGGCGGTGCCTTAATTTATTCCACTTGCTCGATTGAGCGAGAAGAGAACGAAGACATGATTGAGTGGTTTCTCAATGATGAAAGCGGCGCCGACTTTGATCGAGATGATATCAGCGCCTGCTTCATCAATGATTCGCTCAGCAAACTTGGCTTAGAAGAAGAAGCCGCCCAGGGTTACGCATTATTCTTGCCGTCACGTCATGACTTTTCGGGATTCTTCGTGGCGCGATTGAAGCGGAAATAAAGCGGAAATAAAGCGAAAGTAGAGCGCAAGCAAAACGGAATTGAAACAATGATCAGAGCCATGATCGCCGCTTTGGCACTTTGTATTTTGATTGGTCCCTCAGCCCAAAGCGCAGAGCCTTGGCAGCTCCCGCTCAACCAAGAAGTGAAACTACTAAGTGGTAGATTAGTAGTAAACATGCCTAAATCAGCTAAGACGGAACCACGAGAATTCAATATTATGTCGGCGCCGGAAGCCACAGACAGCGAGACCAGAGTTGTTATTGAATCAAAAGCAAAAAAATTAGTGCTCATGGCTAATGAACTACATGCATATGCAGGTTCAAATCTTTCCAAAAATGTGGACAATCTTGTTAAGACTTGGCAGAAAGAGTCTGGAACGAAATACACATGCTCACCTCAGACATATTCAAAAGACAATCTTCGTTTGGTTTTTCTCCAAGACACAAAAGGGCGCAACCAATCTGGCGATGTCAGACTTGTAAACGGCGCAGTGGCTGCCAGCAAGGATGGAACAGTTCAGTATCTGGCACTCTACGTCAATGAAGCTGGTGCAAAAGATTGGGATCAAATTCTAGAACTCTCAAAAAAGATATTAGCCTCCGTTCGCGCCGGAAAAGCAGCACCAAATCTGAAAAGTCGAACTGTTTTCATTGACGAGGAGCTGAATCTATCGATTACACTGCCACCTTCATCGATGATCTCAATTCAACCGGGACCGGATTTTAGAGTATTTAGATGCTATCTGTTGAGAGAGCTTCCCCGTCCGCACGTCGCCTTGAGTATCTATAGCGGCACTTGCCCAAACTTCAAGCCCGATGAGATGAAAAAAGATCGCGAGAGTGTAGTTTTCGGTCAAAAAACCAGATGGTACAAGAATAAAGAAAACGGATTGGAAGCCCTAGTTCACGTACCAAAGAACCGCTATCAAGTTCTGCACCTTATGCTCGCTGCCAACAAAGAAACGGAGACAATTGATATATTGAAGATACTAGGAACCATGAAGGTCAAATAGACTCTAACTCTCGTTATGGTCGAAAAAATTAAGATGACACAGTATCCCTTTGATCAAAAATTTAGAGACACTATAATAAGCCTCTGCGAGGCTGAAAATGAGGAGTATCCTTGGATCGGTTGGGATAGCCTAATCCTCTACGCGAGTCCTGGGCAAGCAGAATTTGATGCCCTGGTTAAGGCAGGATACTCAAGCGAAAACATTTATGCTGCAATCAATGCCACAAAACAATTGCCTGTTCCAGACCTAGTCGAACTGGCACTACAAGATGAATGCGAATCGTCTCCAGCACTCGTGGTACTCCAGGCTAGCAAAGAAAGAGATGTACTTGAGGCCGCATTAGAGCTGACAAAAAGTGATATTGCTTTAGAAAGAGAACTAGCTGTATTGATATTGATGCGCACACCTGGCCTCACATTCAAAGAAGAAGCTGTCGCAGCTGTCAAAGCAATGCTAGAAACAGAAAGAGAAGATGCTGTCTTCCGGGCGCTGGCGTATGCTGTCTCACACCTAGACATCGATGATTGCTCAGAGTTCCTAGCGCGTGTAGCTCAGAGTCTAAATGCAAGCACTAGATATGCAGCAGCTTATGGCCTCGGTGGCCGTCTTGATGATGATCTCGCCGTCAAAACACTGATAACACTGTCTCAAGATAGCGACGATGACATTCGCGACTGGGCCACTTTTGGCCTATACAATGGTCTCGAGCAACAGCCCTACATTCGCGATGACATAAGAGAGGCCTTGTTTGCCAATATTGACGACGACCACGACGAGACACGGTACGAAGCTTTAGAAGGGCTTTCTATCTGCAAAGATCCAAGAGTCATAGTGCCATTGATCGCAGCACTAGAACTAGACGAAGTATGGAATAGCGCATTAGAAGCGGCAATAGCCCTTGCCCACCCGTCGCTACATCCGGCGCTAGTCAAACTCAATGAGCGAATTCCGGGGAATGAACTAATAGAGGAAGCCCTTCTGGCCTGCACGCCAAAGCCAGCAGAGCAGTAAACGAAAAAGTTCTGGCCAAGTTCTACACATTCTGTGCGGCGCCAACAATGAGCCAGAAACAATTGCTATATTAAACATACTAGGAACCATAAAACTCAGATAGGCTCTAGTTCTTAGTATTCATTTGGTAAAAATTGCCGGAAACCAATAACGATGGCGCAGTATCCATTTGACCAGAAATTTAGAGAACTTGTAGAAAAGCAGCATGCTCCGGGTGATCCAATCGGTCCCTGGGATCTCCTTATTATCTTTGAAGCTCCTGGGGCGCAATTGTATAAAGCCTTAATTGCTGAAGGTTATTCAATTGAAACCGTTTCTACTCAGATAAGAGAATTAAAAGCACTGCCCGTTGCCGACCTAATCGAATTAGCTTTGACCGACAAGCTAGAGCACTCTCCGGCCCTCCTAGTACTGCAGCAAAGCAATAGCAGAGATGTTCTCGACGCCATTATTAAACTAACGATAAGTAGTCAGGCTGACGAAAGAAAACTGGCAGCACTGGTATTAATGAGAGCCCCAGGTAGAACCTTTGAAGAAGAAGCGATCGCTGCAATAACGGCGATGATGGCAATAGAAAAAGACGAGGAAGTTGTCGCTGCTCTCGCTTTCGCAGTTAAACATCTCGACATCAACGATTGTTCAGAATTCCTCAGCAAAATCGCCCAAAGCAAGAATGCAGAAACTCGCTATGCAGCAGCTTTCGCCCTTGCTGGCCGCAGCGAAGATGCGCTGGCCATCAAAACCTTAATCACCCTATCGCAAGACCCAGACAATGACGTTCGTGACTGGGCCACCTACGGCTTATATCTCGACGCTCAGCATCAGCAACCAGTAACGTCAGATATTAAGGAAGCGCTATTTGCCAGATTAGAAGATAGCCACGACGAAACTCGTTACCAAGCCATCGCCGGG
>CALRJJ020000332.1:0-6063 GCA_943367505.1 Flavobacterium psychrophilum
GGAAAACCAGCAGTGCGGCTAGAGCTGGCGATGCCTGGTGGCGCCACTACTCAATTTTCACTGCCACTCTCTAAGTTGAGGGAAGCCCAGAAGAAAGCCAGTTGAGCTTTAGAAACATTTTGATTTAGCCAGTATTCTGCAAGCCCTCAGCGACACCATTAACTGTCATCAATACAGTTTCAAGCAGTTTGTCTTCTCTGACATTGGCTTTTGACTCGGCTTCTTTGCTAATGCGCTCGCGCAGTTGGGCAATCAGGCGTACTTGCAAATAACTTAAGGGGTCAACATAAGGGTTGCGAATAGCAATTGAGTGCTTTAGATAAGGCACTTCTTCAAGCAGCGATTCGTGCTGCGATACGGCCAGAACAAATTTCTTGGTGCATTCATACTCAGCGAGTATGCGCTTGAAGAATTTTTCTTGCAGGTTTTTGTCGACCAGGTTTTCGCTGTAATAGGCCGCGATATCCATGTCGGCGACAGCTAAGGCGTTTTCTAGTTTATTGATTAAGCCCCGGAAGAATGGCCATTTAATGTACATTTCTTGGGCCATCGCCACTGTCTCAGGGCTTGCTTCAGTTTCTCCTGCGCAAGTTTGGAAGGCACTGCCGAAGCCATACCAGGCTGGCAGCATATAGCGGCTTTGGGTCCAGGCAAAGACCCAGGGAATAGCTCTCAAGTCGTCAATAGAGCCAGAACCCGCATTACGCCTGGTTGGGCGAGAACCCATCTGTAATTTTGATAGCTCGCCGATTGGAGTCGATTGACTGAAGAATTAGACAAATTGAGGGTCTTCGTAAACAAGAGAGCGATAGGCATTAAACGAAGATACCGAAAGCTGCTCCATGAAATTCCACCACTGAGCCGGTTCGCTATCGCTTTCGCCATGAGGCTGTGCTGCGGTTGCTTGCAGTACAGCAGCAGCGAGCTGGTCGAAGTTGCGCACGGCAATGTCATGAAGGGCATATTTAGAGGAAATTACCTCACCTTGCTCGGTCAGCTTAATTCTACCGGCTACCGTTCCTGGTGGCTGGGCGAGAATGGCCTGGTGAGTCGGTCCGCCGCCTCTACCAATGGTGCCGCCCCGGCCGTGGAAGAGCCTTAGCTCAATGTCGTTTGCTTGGGCTATTGCCACCAGCTTTTTCTGAACTTTATATAGTTCCCAGTTGGCTGTGACTATGCCACCATTTTTGCCGCTGTCTGAGTAGCCAATCATTATTTCTTGCAGATTACCTAGCTCTTCCAAGTAGGTCTTGTAAATTGAATTGTCTAAAAGCTCCTGGAACATTTGTGGTGCTCGCCGCAAATCTTCGATGGTTTCAAAAAGAGGGACAATGCTAATTTTTCTATGGGGATGATGCTCGGATGACCAAATTCCAGCTTCTTTGGCTAGTAGCAAAATTGAAAGCAAGTCGGATGAATATTCGGTCATGCTAACGATATAGGTATCTAGTGCACAGGAGCCATAGAGGTCTTGGCCTTGAGCCAGGGTGCGAAATACTTCGATGGTTTCGTTAGTGGCCTGCGAAAAATGCAGATCGCCCGGAATCAGGGGCCTTTTGCTGGCTAGTTCGCTTGTCAGCCAAGCCATCTTTTCTGCTTCGTTTAGGCCCTTATAGCCCTTTTCGAGTAGAGCCTGCGACTTTGTAATTTCATCAAGGGCATCGCGGTGGCGGCTGCTGTGCTGCCTAATGTCTAGTTTCGCCAGGTGAAATCCAAATATATCGACCGTGGCAATTAGTCGATTGAGATTGAGCAAGCTATCGCGACAACCGGCTTTGACTAGGCTCTCTTTGATTATGCGCAACTCGGCTTTGAACTGAGCGGCGCTCGAATAAAACTCGCCGCTAGTACCTTCTGATCTGTGATCGCGAGTGTTGCGCAACTTTGCCTGTATGTATAGAAGCTTGAGGCGGTAGGGTTCTAAAGCGTAGCGATGACCGTATTTCTGTGTCACTGCTGGCAGTGCCTGGCTGTCTTGTTCTAACGACTGGCTAAATGCCTCGGTTTGATCAATCCAATTGGCCGATTGACTAAGCTCATTAAAGAGTCTCTCTAAATCTTTGAGATAGCGATTGAGAATTACACTGCGCTGATAGTCGAGAGTCTGGAGAGTGACGTCTTTGGTGACGAAGGGGTTACCGTCTCGGTCTCCACCTATCCACGAGCCAAAGGTGATGAAGTTGCGATTGCTGTTAGTAATAGCGTGAGTGGCTGCGCTTGTCTCTAGACTAGTATTTGGATTACTCTTTGGATTAGTTTTTGGATTATTTTTTTGGTTAATCTTGGCTGGCTCTAAAAGGGCCTCTACTTTCTTACATTCTTCTTCTAGCGACTGGTGCACATCGATTACTGCGTCTATGACAACATGGTCAAAATGATAAATGCCGTAGCGCACTTCGTCATTGACCGATGGTTTGAAGTAGATAACGTGGTCGGTGAGCCAGAGTGATTCGACCACCGATCTAAGGCCGGCTTCGATAGCCGCTGATTCGTGCTTCGATAGTGGTGGATGATCGCGCTTGTATAGCAGTTGAGCCAGCTCAAGCTGCTTGAGCATAACGGTGCGTCTTGTCAGCTCAGTGGGGTGAGCAGTGAAGACAATTTCAATATCAAGATTGTTCAAGACATCTAAAAGTTGTTGGGGCTCTAAATTGCTGCCACCAAAAAATTCAGAGAGTGAGTCTTTCTCGTATTTGCGCTCGCCGCTACTGTCGTGTTGGGCGCGGCGGCGTAGTCTGTGATTTTGCTCAGCAATATTGATGATGTCAAAATAGGTGAGAAAGGCTTTTATTACCTTAATAGACGTATCGAGATCAAGAGCGCTGAGCAATTCTTGTAGCTTTTGATGATGGGGCTGGTTCAGCTCTTCATCGATGCCCTTGTTGCGGTGCATCTCTTTGAAAAGGCTGCGAAATTGTTCGACATAGCCAAATACTTCTTCGCCTTCAAAGCGCTTAATTGTATCGCCCAGAATGAAACCGAGCATGCGCACGTCATCGCGCAATGGTTTGATGCGTTCTAGCAATTGGTTGCGCTTTTCGGTCATCTATTTCTTCTCTATATCGGTATGGCGGAATGACTTGGCACCGGCTCCGTGATAGTCGCTGGCTTTATGACCAGCGCCTTCAATTTTGTATTTGTAGGTTACTAGGCCCTCTAGGCCGACCGGTCCGCGAGGTGGTAATTTACTTGTGCTGATGCCCACTTCTGCACCAAAACCATAGCGAAAACCATCGGCAAATCTAGTGGAAGCGTTGTGATAAACGCCAGCAGATTTGACGCCATTGAAGAACTTCAGCCAGGCCTGGTTATCCTGGCAGATTATGGCATCGGTGTGGCCAGAGCCATATTGATTGATATGAACTATGGCTTCATCAGCGCCATCAACTAGTTTGGCTGAAAGGCAAAGGCTGCCGTATTCTTTCGACCAGTCAGCTTCCTCTGCGGCAGAGATTGCCGCTGGGGTCTGTGAATGTGTTTGTGAATTGCCTTGTAAACCAGGGGCTGGCTTTGAGTTCAAACCCGAATTGCATAAGGTCATTAAGGCGCTATCGAGTTTAAGTTCCACACCAGCTTTGTGCAGGGCTGTCAAAATCAGCAGTTGTTTTTCGGCTGTGAGAGCTTTGTCTAGTAACAGAGTCTCCATGGTGTTGCAGGCTTCTGGATAGTCACACTTAGCGTCTACAGCCACAGCAATTGCTTGCTCGATATCAGCACTGTGGTGCACGAAAATATGGCAGATGCCTTCGGCGTGGCCGAGTACGGGAATTTTAGTATTTGACTGAATGTACGATACCAGGCTGTTTGAGCCGCGGGGAATGATCAAGTCGACATACTGATCAGCTTTTAGCAGAGCAGCGACATCGGAGCGCGACGCTAGCAAGGCAGCGCTGCTTTCGGGTAAACCTTCAAGCTTGAGAGCTTCTTGCAGGCAAGCGAACAAAACTTTGTTAGTGTGTTCGACTTCTTGTCCGCCTTTGAGCAAAATGGCATTGCCAGATTTAAGCGCTAGAGCGGCGATTTGTGGCAGCACATCAGGTCGTGCTTCAAAGATAATGCCAATGACACCGATGGGGCAAGTGACGCGATAAAGACACAAGTCTTTATCTAACTCTTTGGCATAATCGATTGCCCCAAGGGGGTCTCTCATAGCTACGAGGGCTTTGCAGCCTGCAATCACTGTATCGATTTTGCTGTTGTTTATGGCCATGCGTCCGCTCTTGAACTCAGCAGCATCTTTGTTCAGTGCGTCTTTACCATTGGCTTCTAAAATTTCCGCCCGACGGCGGTCGAGAATTTCAGCGAACTGCAATATTGTTTGGTTGCGTTTTTCCAGGCTCGTCGAAGCCAATGCCGGAGCGGCCAGAGCTGCTTGCCTGGCTAGTTGCATGACGTTGTTTTCTACATTGTTCTCTTGGTTGGTTTCGCTAGGAAGTTCTGTGGCTGTCATTTTCGTATCCATGTCACTGCTTAAGTATCAAGGAAAGCAATGTTGTCTCGTGTAATCAAGGCGTCATAGTTGCGGCTTTCTTTCAATTCGTCGAGAGCTTCTGAGTGTTGGCCTGATACAAGACGGGCTTCATCACTTGAATAATTGACAATACCGCGAGCAAATTCGTGACCATCACTACCGGCCACACTGACGACGTCGCCGCGTTCAAAAGTTCCCTTAACTTCGGTTACTCCGGCTGGAAGCAGGCTGGCTTTCCCTTTTTTTAGCGCTTCTTTAGCCCCTGGGTTTACCACCAGAGTGGCTTTGACCGTGGTGGCAAAAGCAATCCATTTTTGTTTGCCACTGAGGCCACCATGGGGCAGGAACAGTGTGCCTAGATCTTCGCCCTTGAATATTCGGCCTATGGCATTTTCGGTTTTGCCACCGGCGATGATGGTGGCGCAGCCGCTTTGCGAGGCAATACGAGCGGCGGCTAGTTTTGTCTTAATGCCGCCGCGTCCGGGCTTGTCGCTCACTACTTTTGATTCGGCCAATTGCTCGATTTCTGGGGTGAAGTTATCCACCACTGATATTAGTTTGGCTTCTGGGCCGGAGCGCGGGTCGGCAGTGTAGAGCCCTTCCACATCGGTCAATATGAGCAGCAGGTCTGCATCGATTTTGCTTGCCACGAGTGCCGAGAGCTTGTCGTTGTCTCCGAAATTGACTTTTATATCGATTTCTTTGTGGTCGCCCTTGAGCATCTCTAGCTCGGCGGTTGATACTGTGTCATTTTCGTTGATCACAGGTAGCACGTGCAGCTCTAAAAGTTGGGCAATGGTGCTGCGTAAATTGAGATAGCGTCTGCGGTTGGAAAAATCTTCTTCTGTAAGTAAGACCTGGGCGGCAATGACGTCCATTTTTTCAAAGGCGTCTGAGTAGAGGGCCATGAGGCGGCCCTGGCCAACGGCAGCGCAAGCTTGCTTTAGCGGCAATAGCTTGGGTTTTGAGGTAAGACCGAGGGTACGGGAGCCCAGGCCAATGGCGCCGGACGTCACGAGGAGCACTTCCTTGCCTGACTTTACCAGGCCGGCAATGCCCTCAACAAACGAATAGAAGCGACTGAGCGCGATACCGCCCTCGTCTTTCATCAAGACAGCGGTACCGAGCTTGATTACGATTCGTTTAGCCCCTTTAATCAAGGCCTGGCGGTCAATTGGTTCGGCTACGGGTTGGCTATGTTTTTCTGGCATTTTGCGCTCGACGTCAATTTATCAATGATTGAAAGAGTACCCTAATTGGACAAAACTTTGAAGAATTACGGCGTGTAAACCCTCTTGTACACGAACTTGTTAAGTAGTTAAGAGGGTGAAAGCGGCTTGGCAGGCTAGAACGCTTTCAACTTTTTGAAATCTTTAGATTGAGATTAGCTCGTATACATAGACGGATGGGCGTCTACCTAATACTATTTCCTTCTGACAAGCGGCTTGCCAAGTGCTAGAATCTGTAGTATTTAGAGTTGCAAAAGACTTCGTCTTAGTAACTCGCTTACCTTTCAGTCCATATTCTTCCTTTCGCGATCCGTACTCGTTTTGTCCTTTCTCTCTGTTCTTACTCTTTATCGCTCTTTTGGG
>CALRJJ020000333.1:0-6061 GCA_943367505.1 Flavobacterium psychrophilum
GTATCTCGGATCTTGCTTTACTTCAATGTCGGGTAAAATACCGAACCTATTTTTATTAGCATCACCCGGCCACCGGCCAGAAGGCGTTCTATAGCTACCTATCGTAACGGTTAGTAGCGCACCGTCTGCTATTGGCAGATCACTTTGCCCGATGCCTTTACCATAAGTTGTTTCGCCAACGACCTTAGCTCTGTTATTGTCGCTCAGCGCTCCGATAAACATTTCAGAAGCAGACGCACTTCTTCCGTTTGCCAGAATTACAATGGGTTTCTCTCCTGTTAGATTCGGGTTTCTTTCTGTGATTATCGTGTCACCGCTAGGGGTTATCTCTCTGATATCGTTATCTCTCAATTCGACGCGTCCCGTAGAAATTCGAGTCCCGGTTGAGTTAGTATCCGCCTCATCTTTGTAATACAGGGTTCCGGACTGCATGAACAAAGGCACTGTCTCTAAAAGCTCGTCTAAACGCCCGCCCCGATTGTTTCGCAAATCAATAATTAATGCCGATGCTTTTGGATGGTTCTCCAATGCTTGTCTGATATCAACCTCCACATTACCTTTCATGAAATCCCTGATCTTGATATAAAGAACGTCGTTGTCTACTACCTGGCTGATTATTGCGGGCTCCTCGACCTTACTGCGAATTGGAGAGAGGTCTAACATCTTTCCGTCACGATCGACTTTTAGTAAAGCTTTTGTATTTTCTTTTCCATCAATGAGATCCCAGATCTGGGGCCGAGTCAGTCCATTGGTAGACTTTCCGTCAATAGACTTAATGATGTCACCAGGCTTAAGGCCCGCTTTATCAGCAGGACCGCCCGGGAAGACGGCTTCAACTACCGAGTTCTCCGAATTTGTGGCTGGTTTGTCAGGTTCTTTCGGCCGCAAAATATGAAGACCAAGTCCTACATAGGGAGAGTCTTCAAAAGTTCCTTTCTCGAGTTCAGCTCTCTTCTCTCGTGACGATACATATGTATAGGGATCTCCTATTGTCTCAAGAGCCTTATTGGCTGCATCAACTGCATCTTGGTGGGTTTTGATCTGACAATTGATTTCGTCACTTTGTTTTGGAAGTGCATCTGTCTTAGAGGGGTCAAAAAATAGCCCTCTAGTTAGACTGATCGCTTCTTCGAGAAGGAGATTAGGCTTACAAGCTTTTTCAACTCCCGCTTTCTCTAATTGGTCTTTGCTGTTATTAATATCCATTTTTGTATGTGCCTATTTTCACTTAACCCAGACTTCTGGAGTCAAGTTTTGCACTGATTTTATGACCATTCCATATCCGCCTGGGGCATGTCCCAAGGCTAGAAAGTTCTAGAGTGGAAGAATTCTGGATTAGTCCTCTAGAGCTAAGCTATTGCAGGTTTTTCAGGTGGTGTTAAGACTTTCATTTGACGAAAATCGTATCGCGAACTAGTTAAATATTGATCGAGGGGATATCGTAAATCGTTCAAAGCCATAAGGCGGCCACTAGGATCTTTACCAATTACCATAGTGTCACCAATGTTTTCACAATTACCGCGCTTTTCACGTTCTGCGGCCCACACTTCTTTTGTCCATGGCACGACTACAATCTGGCCCACTTTTAGGTTATTCGGATCGGCCTCAGTATAACCAATCTTTTTTAAATTAACTGGGAAGTGATTAGCGTTACCATAAACAATATGACCGGTAGCTTCCTCTATAGTCTTGCTAACAGTCCCTGCACACCAACCGCCTGTTCCGTTTGGACTAGAATTTTTCCACGCAAAGTCAGCTATTTTAGCTCCTGTCGGGTTAACAGCATCACCTGAAGCAGAAGGCACAGAACTTAGAGCTTTTGTATTAGGAAACTCAGAAGCAATGGTTGGCAATTTATCTCTCAATCCCTCTAGCAAAGGGTCGTTTGATGCCTTCATCTGTTTCAATTTATTCATATCAAGCTTGCCGTCGGGGCCCAGCAACTTAGCATACAGTTCGGGATAGAGCTTTTTGAATTTTTCAAGAGAGGCTGGATCGTTAAACCACTCAGTTACCAGTTCAGACAAATCAACCTTACTATAGTCTGGTGGGCTAGGGCTAGAATAGCCGCCATCGCCGCTGTAGCCTGCCCCGGAGTCTGTAGCCGCACCAGGGGCGCCACCACCAGCTCCTCTGGACATAGTGGCATCACTAGTCGGCGCCAAACCACCTCCACCTCCACCTCCACCGCTGCCATAGTCTCCTGCATTAGGCTGTGCAGCATTTTGTATAGGCGCAGGCCTAATCTCACTCGCTTCAGTCGGCGCCGAAGGATTTGCTTTGTCAAGTGTGACTTCTTTCTTCTTTTCCTCGGCATAGGCTATAACTTTGTTCAGAGCATCGTTCTGCTGCTTAGTTAAAGTTTCAGTTGAGCCAACGGTCTGTTCCACAGAAACAGTCAGATTCTTGCTATCGGTTCTTTTCGGGTCCATATTTAGGTTCTGCACTATCGTGCCATCGGCCTTAATCACAAGATCAGATTTATCGCCGTTATCATCGCCGGCAGGTGCCACCTTCACAATAATCTTCTCAGACTTATCAACCGCAGCCTTCATCTCGCTAGTCAAACTGCCTTTCTCTGTAACCTCGGCCTTAACTGGAGTTGGACTAGGCGCATCTGATCTGCCCACCTTAACTTCTGACGGTGGCGATGACAGAGCTACTGCAGCTTCTCTATGCAATGAGGGCGCTTCAGCCGCAGTCACTCTCTGTGTAGTATCAAGAGCCCTAGATGGGGTTTCAGTTGATCTCGCTGCTTCACGTGTCATCGGTGTGCTACCTGTATGTTTGTGGTAAGGGGAATTCCATAGCAGCTATTCTCGGACTAAATTTGTGACGATTCCATGTCTTCATTCAACGTTGATCAATCTAAAGGCGGCCTGGAATGCACCACCTACATTAATCTGGCCCAGTTGACATGACTTCAAGAGTGACCAATAATGACTCTGTCATAGGCCGCGAAAAGGTCTGGTGTAGCAGCAAGAGCTGCCATACCAGTCAATTCGTGGCGGATTCCCGGTAGCATAGGTTCGTTGTAATCCTCCGCACAAAAGTGGAGGAAGGTATCAAGGCGCGAATGTAGATTCGCTGCAGTGCTAAGCAATCTCTTTTAGACGGTCATCGACAGAAAGCTGAATTGTTGTTTCGAGTACTCGAAACAGCCTAGGCCTTGCCGCGCAATATTGCTCACTCAAAACTACAACCTGTTTCAAGGAGGGTATCTATGCAGATGATACAACTGAGAGCTAACTCTACCTATCGAGAAGTAGATCCGTGTGATGCATATGGAGCATGTTCATTTGATCCAAACTTTTTTAAACCACAAAAGCCTCTCAGAATTTGCTCCCAGATAGAAGAAGCGACGTCAAGCAACAGCATGCTGCTGCTCGATCTCGACAACACTTTGACTGATACCAGGCGATGGTTCGCCGACACTATCCTTGACTTGACCTCAGAAATAGCCAGCGAATTTAAAGTAGACAAAAGAATCGTCAACGCCCTATTTGCAGAAGTAGCATCGGTAACCACTCTACATGAATACGCTTTTGTCGTCGAAATTATTGCTTCAAGACTGAGTGCTCACAAGAACCTAACATTCGAACAGATCAAGTCAACAGCTCATAACTTTTGGACAAGTTTTCTAGAGAGACACAATAGTATCGAGCTCTACGATGGCGTAATTGAAACCCTAAAAGACATACGTCGCCAACATTCGCAATTGAAGATAGTTATTCTCACAGACTCACCCGAGTGGATAGCGCTAGAGCGTCTGACAAAAGTCGGTGTGTTGCCGTTAATTGATGGCCTCATTGCTATTCGCACTCGCACACCAAGGTTACGCCACAACGGCTATCAGGCTTGCATTGCCAGTTCATTGCACCGATTGTCGCAGCATCAGAGTAATTTTGATACCGAGCATTTGCTCTTTAATTTGTCTGTGCCGCACACATTTGCCAAGCCCAATTCAGCAGGAATTGAATTAGCCGCCCAAAGACTTGGAATTACCTCAGGGCAAATAATTATCGTCGGAGATAAAGACACAAAAGAAGGACAAGCTGCTGCCAACTGGCGAAAAACGCCTGGCGCTAGATTGCACAAAGATAGCAAGATTCACTATGTCAGAGCTGAATATGGCAATCACGACATAAACCACCAACGATACAGTAAACTCTCAAAACAAATAAGTTCACTAAAAGTTTCAACACCGTATAGCAATAGTGGAGTCGAAGTGCACAAAGCTATTGAAAAATTTGCAGAGATGAAACAGTTGCTCCCTGAAATCATAGAAGCCCGCAGCTAAAATATAGTCTGTATTAACAGAGCACTGGCGAGAATGCTAGAATTTGTGCTGTTATTTGGGTTTAAGGATGAGCGAAACTCCCTGCAAGAAGTGTGGCAAACAGAAGCTCACCGACCGCGCGGGCTCCTTAACTTCTTATTTCTTTCAGCATAATTATTGCCAGTGCTCCGTAGGCAGACCTGTCACTATAGACAGGTCTACAGAACAAGAAAGTATCTGTGGAACCTGCGGCAGAGCGCGAACTACGGGCAAACGAGCTGGGTCTTTCACTTCGTTTCTCTTCAAAGAACTTCGTTGCGATTGCGCCGTTCCAACACCGTCTAAATCAGAGAGAACAACAGCTGGTAAACGCACTCAAACCTCAGAAAGAGTTGCCCAAAAGAAGCAGTTTACTGAATCATTGCGAAACTTTAAAACAGCATCAGTTGAGTCAGCGTCAGAGATAATACTTCCAGCTGGTACCACTATAGGTGGTATGTTCAAAGCGCTTTCTCTTGTTGGAACTGGGGGAATGGCGGCTGTCTACTTAGCTGAACATACTACTCTACGCAAAAAAGTTGCTGTAAAAGTGCTGGCTCCCGATTTAGTTAACCAAAAGAATTGGCTGCGTTTTCAAGCCGAGGCTAAAACCATGGCATCTCTGCATCATCCATCTTTTGTGAGTGTCTATGATCTTGGCATTCATGACGGTAGAAGTCCCTTTTACGCGATGGATTACGTTGAGGGGCGCTCTCTCGAAGAGATTCTGGCAGAAACTGGTCCACTAGATCTGCAAAGAGCGCTCGATATTTTCCTTGAGGTCCTCAATGGTCTGGCTTATGCTCATCGAAACGGCATTATTCACAGAGACATAAAACCTGCCAATATTATGCTGTGCACGGCGAGTAGTAATTCAACGATTAAGATCCTCGATTTTGGTATATCAAAGCTTGTTGGTGCTGCTGCCAGTCAAGATCAGAGCATGACTAAGGCTGGTGATATTTTCGGCAGTCCTTATTATATGAGCCCCGAACAATGCTTGGGCGAAAGTGTTGATGCCCGATCTGACATTTACTCAATCGGTTGCTCGCTTTTCGAGACACTCACCGGTTTCGTTCCCTTCGAAGGCACAAGTCAGCTAGAGACAGTGATGATGCATCAAGAAGATACGCCGCCTCTTCTTTCTGATGTCATGCCGGAGAAAGCATTCACGACTTCATTAGATGCAGTAATTTCCGCCTGTCTGGCTAAGTTGCCGCGCAATCGCTATCAGTCAGCAAAAGAATTGGCGGTTGATCTAGAGCGAATTAAACAGGGCAAAGACATCCAAGCAAGCTCCCCTGCCTTCGCGCAGCTCATGAAGTTAGAGCAACAAGATGAAGACAAAGAGGGTGGAGAATTCGAAAATGGAGAAAACGAAGATGAAAGCGATGGTGAAAGAACTGTAGCGCACCAGCCGATATTAGAAAGAAGCAGAATTTCTTCGCTTCTCAAGGCCATTAAATCTGAGAAGTTGATCCGTTCGATATTAACATTAGTAATTGCGGCAAGTGTTCTTTTTCTTCTAAGATCGGCCGCTAACCTATTTGTTATATCCACCGGTAAAGATGAAGTTGAGGGTGAAATCGCCAACAAACTCGAAAAGTATGGCCTAAAAGGGCTGACAGACATATTATCGAACAAGCAGAAGACAAACGAACAACCATACTATTCTAAGATTGTAGATTCCGACCGAATCGTTGAGTTTGACTTTCCTGAGAATCAATCAATTGGCAAAATAGG
>CALRJJ020000334.1:0-6059 GCA_943367505.1 Flavobacterium psychrophilum
TGCGGACTAACCAGCTCATGAGAAATCTGAGAGCCCGTCACAAGCTGCCTGTTAAAAGTTGAAATGATCTGACTGATATAACCGTTGGCAATACCAGCGGTATTAGCATCCACGCCATCGAGCATAACTTGCATAGAGACCTTGGTTCCATGCTTGATTTCGCGCTCGAACTCTGGAGGCACAATTAAACCAGCCTCAAGGTCACCATCCCGAACCTTCTTAGCTAAGGTGGCTTCTGTGCCACCGGAAGCGGTGAGATCAAAAACGCCATTCTCCACCAGAGCAGCAACGGCCTCGCGGCTAGTCGGTGAAGCGGCATGGTCAATGACGCCAAGGCGAAGGTGTTCAACATCTGGACTCAAAGCAAAGCCATACAAGAATAGCTGTAAGACGGGCATAAAGAAAAGCAGAAAAATCAACTGTTTATCGCGCATTATCTGACGCAATTCTTTGATTATCAGAGCCCTTATCTGGTGGCGATAGTTACGTGTACTAGTTGACATAAAATTTTCCAAAATCTTCCTTAGCCCCCGCCAGACAGCTGCATTTTGCGCATGATCCGGGAAGCTCCCACGAGCAGAACAGTGGCACAAATAGCCAGGGCCACCGGAAGATGAATCTGGCTAGAAAAATCGCTACCGCGCACAAAGGCATTGCGTGATGCTTCCACAAAGTATCTTGCTGGCAAGATATTGCAAATTAGAGACAAGGGATAGGTAATATTGCGCAGAGGATAGAGAAATCCCGAGAGCAAGAGCGCTGTGGTAAATCCAGTGGTGGCAACCATTTGCACAGCAGCACTCTGGCTGTTCGCCCGAGTACCAACAAAGAGACCAAATAAGACAGCACTAGCAAGAAATACCAAAGTAGAAATAAAGTAGATGTAGGGATCACCTACTAACCTGATACCAAATAGAACCATGGCCATCGATATAACAATCAAGGCCTGAACAAAGGCAATAGCAGTATAGGCTAAGGCTTTACCAACTACCAATTCAAAAGAAGAGATACTGGAAGCATAGAGCTGCAATATGGTGCCTTGCTCTTTCTCTCGAGACATAGCCAGAGCAGACAAGAGACAAGGGAAGATCCATAAAATCACTGCAGTAGCTCCAGGAGCGACATATAAGGCTTCTTCTCGGCCTGGATTAAACCACAAGCGCACTTTAGTCGTTACTAAACTCTTTACCTGGTTGAATTTATGGCTGCGTAAGAAATATCCCGTGGTGGCAATAATGCTGTTCTTAACGACGCGAGCATTGTTTACATCAGTAGCATCAATTATCACCTGAATGTCAGAGGACTGACCTTGTTTAAGGCGCCGCGAAAATTCTGGCGGAATAGTTATGGTCGCCTTTGCTTCACCCATATCAAGCGGCCCCATGGCGCTGCTTGACACGACACTTACAGGAGCTGAGCGGAGATGTACCGGGTCGTGCCAGGGCGTGTTTACTAATTGTCCATTGGCAAAAATAGTATCAATATAATCGCGACTGAGGGCACCGTTATCAAAATTACGCACAGCCACTGGAATATTTTTCGATTCCAATCTCGTAGCATAACCATAAAGAAGCATGGCCACAGAAGGCAATAAGAAGGCCAAAGCGAGGGTGAGTTTATCCCTCCTGAATTGCGCAATCTCCTTTCCTGCCTGTGAAATCATTCGCCGCATCAGCTCTACACGACCCCCGATGCGCGTTGGACAATTGAAATAAATGAGTCTTCCAAACTAAATGCAATTTGCCTGGAAGATAGTGGCACCAATCCGCTAGCAGCCATTTCCTTAACTAGAGCTGGCAATTCACTATCTGGATCATCAAACACCACATGCAAACTATCGGCAAACATTGAAACTCGCCAAGAAACAAACTTCTGCTTCAAAAAAGCGTAAGCCGCCTGAGCATTTTCAAAGCGCAGCTCCACAAGTTTACCTGGCTGACTATTCTTGATCTGGGAAGGAGAGCCCTCTGCCACGAGCGAGCCTGCTACCATAAAGCCGAGGTTGTTGCAGTATTCTGCTTCTTCGAGGAAGTGTGTTGTCACAAGCACGGCCGTGCCTTGCCTGGAAAAATCACGAATCAACTTCCACATCTCGCGTCGAGCCAATGGATCAACTCCCGAGGTCGGTTCATCGAGAAATAGAACCTCTGGCTGGTGTAAAACAGCGGCGCCAAATGACAGACGCTGCTTCCAACCGCCCGGCAGCTTAGCGGTCAGCAAACCCTCTTGCCCTGCCAAATCAGAGCTTCTCAATACCCACTTAATTCGCTCGCGCTTAAGGCTATCGGGCACACAATAAACACCACAATAAAATTCAAGATTTTCCCGAATAGTCAAATCGTCATACAGAGTAAATTTCTGACTCATATAACCAAGCCGCTGCCGCAGTGCTTCAGAACGTAGATTTGACTTCTGACCGCAGAGTTCCATTCGCCCAGCACTTGGTTTAATCAGGCCGCAAAGTATCTTGATCGTGGTGGTTTTGCCGGCGCCATTAGCGCCAAGGAGTCCATAAATTTCGCCATATTCAATTTGCAAATTAACGTCTTTGACCGCATGAAAACTGCCGTAGACTTTCTTCACGCCCTGGGCAAAGATTGCAGAACCCGAAGGGCCTGGATTTGTCGAAGTGCCAGTAGTTGCCGAAGAGCCGGAATTTGCCGAAGGGCCAGTAGTTGCCGAAGAGCCGGAATTTGCCGAAGGGCCAGTAGAGGCAGTCTGAACATAACCGTCTATGCGACTGCCACCGGCAATCCGGCTTCTCGCGGCCACGAATGGAAACATCCGTTCTGCAGCAGGAATCTCGCTTCCAGTCTTCGCTCTCAATTTAGTAACAAAGACGTTCTCTAAAGTCGGCTCTTGCACTTCTATAGAAAGCGACTCACTAGTCTTCTCAAGAACTGCAGCCTGACGAACAGAATCACTGGCTCGGGCTACGTCATCGACCAGCACATCGAGTCGATCACCAAAAGTTTGCACATCAGAAAAGATACTGGGATCATCCTTCTCCACCTGATGCAACCTTCGCTCCAAATTATCAATAGCATTGGCCCGCACTTCTAAGCGATGCAAGCCAAGGTTCCTCTTCAATTCCATCGGTGTCCCGATTTCCTCAATTTCGCCCTCATGCATCAAAATCAGTCGATTACAGCGCTCAGCTTCATCAAGATAGGGAGTTGCTACAGCAACCGTGACACCTTCAGTGGTGACAGTGGCAAGTAAGTCCCAAAACTCACGGCGCGAAACCGGATCAACTCCGGTGGTAGGTTCATCGAGAAGTAGTAATTTAGGTCTAGCAATTAAGGCACAGCATAGAGCCAATTTCTGCTTCATCCCGCCGGACAATTGCCCAGCCAAACGACTAGAGAAACGTTCAATATTCATCAGCTTCAAATACTTTTGACTTCGCTCGGCAAAGTCATCTTTTTCGACTTCCCTCAAACCTGCTACGTAGCGCAGATTTTCAGCGACACTAAGATCGAGATAAAGAGAAAACTGTTGAGTCAAATAGCCAATTTCGAGGCGAACGTCGCGCGGCTTCTGACCTATTACACTAGCGCTTCCAGCAGTTTGCTCCATGACGCCGCCCAGCACGTGAAACGTAGTGGTTTTACCAGCTCCGTCAGGACCAATCAGCCCGAAAATCTCGCCTTCAAAGATATCGAAATCAAGACCTTTTACGGCCTCAAGAGCACCATAAGATTTTTTCAATCCCTGCACTTTAACTATCGGCTGGATAGCGCTGATGCCAGACTTGGTTAGCGTCTCTATCATGATTAAGGTGTGTCTACAAGAATCTCAGCGTCAGCGGGCATGCCTGGCTTAGCGAAACGATCAGGTTGAGTAATACCAATTTTGATACCAAAGACTTGTTTTACTCGATCATCCTTAAAGTAAATATTCTCGGGAGTGAATGAGCCTTCCGGATCAATCTGTATCACAGTGCCTTCAAAAGGTTTATCGGGGGAAGAATCAAGAAATACCCGGGCTTTCTGTCCGACGCGCACCCTTCCTATCTGTCCTTCTGGCACGTAGCCCCGCAGATAAACAGTACTTAGATCAATGACCGAAATAAGAGTCTGTCCGGGCACTGCTACAACACCAGGTTCAACCACCCGCGCCGTTACAATTCCCGAAATTGGACTTTTCACACTCAAATAAGCAATATTGGCAAGAATTTGCTCCTCATCAGCTTTCGCACTTAGCTCTTCTTGCTTTGCACTTTTCAATTGATATTGCGCCTGAAGTAATTGGTCACCAAAGGCAAGCAACTGAGACTGCCGCATTCTTGGATTAAGACGCGCAGAGCGAGCTTGTGCCAGGGCAGCTTTTGAGACATTCAACTGCTTGCGAGCGGCTTCGACTGAACTCGATTTGGCACTAACGACAGCTTCTGCAGTTGCAGCACTGGTTGAAACTTGATCATTTTCATCAAGAGTTACAGCACCTTTGGAGGCGAGAAAGTTATAGCGCTGCTTTCTGATTCGCGCCAATTTCAAATCAGACTGGGCTTGGATCAACTGAGCCTCAGTCTCACTAACACGAGCATCGGCTTGCGAGACATTGGCATCGGCCTGATCGATCTGAGCCCGCATATCTTCAGAAGACTGAAGAACGCGTAACTTCGCCTCATCTATTTGATTTTTTACCACTCCAATCTGGTAGCTCGCCTGCTCAGCAAGGGCTGCAGCACGTTGCCTCTTCGCTTGAGCGCTGCGCAATTGGGCTTGAATGTCGTCATCGCTGATTTTAACCAGCAAATCCCCTTTCTTTACCTGATCGCCTTCGCGATAGGCCATGAAATCTACCCGGCCACCAATCTTAGGCCCGATATTTGACTCATAACCCTCAATTCGGCCACTGACCCTGATAGTGTTACTGTCTGCCGGCTTAGGTGAGTACTTCTTATAGCCAAACCACCCCGCTGTGCCCAGCACAGCCAGGACAACAAGCGCCACGATCGGTTTGGGTAAACCATGCCTCGCAGGTTTAGCATCAGGCTGCATTTTCGATGTCTCAGCAGAGGCTTGTGACTGTTGAGAGGCACCTGACTGAGGATCTGCGGTTTGCATCGTCATATTCTCATACTCGTCTAACTATCCATTCTAAAAGTAATATCGGAAGTCTATCCAAATTTTTTGGCGAAAGTTACCAGACACTGTTATCATACCAACCGGTATGGATACCATGTCAATCCCCCAAAGACTCAACATCGAAGATTCAACTTGCAAACTTAACCGATATCGCTCAAGTGAGCATTTTTCAAACATTCACAATCGAAATTGAGCCTACCAACTTGCTAGACTGTCCGCTTCCAGAAAGGTGCCATTTAGTGACAGCAGAATTGCCCTCAAATACAGATCCGGTTAAGTCTGAAACTGAAGACAAGCGGGCGCATCCGCGCAGCAAGCGAGATCAGATAGTCGCTGCGGCAATAAAAGTCTTCCTCGAAAACGGTTACAAAGCAACCAGCATGAACCGAGTTGCCGACCAAGCAGGGGTTATCAAAGCTACTATCTATAGCCACTTCAAAGACAAAGAGCAACTTTTTATAGCGATAATCGAAGAACTAACCATCAAAAAAATAGATCTAAACTATGAAGACTTGGAGCCACTAATGGTTTTGCCTCCAGAAATGTTCATAGACCAAGTCAGTAATAAATTTTCTGTGCTTATGGATGACCCTGACTATCTCAGATTATTCCGACTGATGGTAGGCGAATCAGAACGCTTCCCAGAGTTAGCCAGTATTTATGTAAAAACAGTTATTCTACGCGGCATGGATCTTGCTACCGCATACTTTGACCGTCATCCTGAGCTGAACATAGCTGACAGCGCCGCGACGGCTCATATATGCGCTGGGTCTTTTGTCTCGCTGATGACCTGGCAGCAGGTGCTAGGCGGAAAGAAAATTCGAACACTCGAGGTTGAGCGAGTGACAAAAATGCTTAAGGCACTAATTTGCAACGGTGCTCAATACCGAGGGGAAAATAACTAGCCTGGAAGGATTAAAGTTACCTGCCCGTTCAGTCTCTATCGGACCAGATCTTAAAAAGGCC
>CALRJJ020000335.1:0-6058 GCA_943367505.1 Flavobacterium psychrophilum
GACTACGATCTGGCTCTTAGTCAGGTTTTTAGCCTACTTAAAGAAATCGAAGGGGTATAGCTAGTCGTTACTGCGATTGCTTAGCTACTCTTCATAAAAGTGTGACCGCCGGCCATTGAGCCGGCGGTCTTACTTTAAACACCAAAATACGTCAGTACTACTTGTCCTTGAGATTGGCTTGCAATTCACGCACAGTCTTGTCGAGGTCTGCTAAGTCTTTCAAGCATTCCTTAAGGTCTTTGTCGCTAAGAATTGGTGTCAATTTCTTACCCTTGAGACGATCCTGTTGGCGATCTTGTTCTACTTTCTTCAATGCAATGCGTACGTTATCGATATCGATCAGGCTCTTGCCGAGGCTCAGGCCGACTTTCTTTTCTACCGAGGCACTGCGAGCAAGGGCAAGGTCAAAACGCTTCTCAAGGGCAGCAAACTGCTTACGGTCGATGTCTTTTGCCGTTTTGCCTTCTAATTTGTCGAGTTCGCCATTGAGTTTGTCTAATTCACTGGCAACACTTTCTAGCTCGCCGCTGCTTGCCTTGACCTGGGCTGAAATCTTTTGCAGTTGACCGACAGGGTCAATGACAGAGGGGTCAATTTGCGCTATAGGCTTAGTTGGCGCTTTATCTATAGGCTTGGCTTTGTCTTTAGGTTGGGCGAGGGCCGGGCGATAAAAGCCGCAATAGCTTAGTTCTAGGCTAATGAGGCTGAGCAGGAGCCAGCACTTAGGGCTGATTGAGAGTTTAGGCATTTTCATATTGAAATAATAGTGCTTCAAGCTCCTACACGGAAGCTGGACGAAGACCATGAATGTAATATTATGAGCCCTAATTACAATTGAGGTGGCAGATGATCAAGGAGAAATTGGCTGAGATTGTGCAGCAGGCGTTTTCTGCCGCTTGTCTCGATGGCGCCATGGGCCCTCTCAAGTCATCTGCCGATTGCTCGGTGGCTGTTGTTATTGAAAAGCCAAAGTCTGCTGAACATGGAGATTTTGCCTGCGGAATGGCTCTCAAGCTGGCTTCGCAGGTTAAGACTGCACCTTTGCGTATCGCCGAAACCTTGGCTCAGTACATTGGCAAAAGCGAGGCTTGCGCTGCCTATCTTGAAAAGGTAGAAGTGGCTGCACCAGGCTTTATCAATTTCACCCTTGGCACTGCTTGGCTGACTGAGACCATCAGTGCAGTGCATAACCTCGGAGCCGATTACGGCCGCGCTCCTGACAGAGACAAAAAAGTATTGGTTGAGTATGTTTCGGCCAATCCCACCGGCGAATTGCATATCGGTCACGGTCGCAATGCCGTTTTTGGTAGTTGCTTAGCTAATTTGATGAAGTTTGGTGGTTATTCAGTTGACCAAGAATTTTATATCAATGATTATGGCGAACAGATTTTGCAGTTGGGTAGATGCGCTTGGGCACTCTATCAGCGCTTACTGGGGCAGGCGGTTGATTATCCAACAGAAGGCTATCCGGAAGAATTCTTGCGCGACTTCGTTCAGCGCGCGGTAGATACTGTTGGAGATCAATATTTAAAAGTCGGTGATGAAGAGGGTTGCAGCATCGTTGGCGACCTGGTCAAAGATCTCATCATTGAGAATCAGAGAACACTTTTGAAAAGCTTGGGTATCGAATTTGACGTCTGGTACTCCGAGCGCAGTTTGCATAGTGGTGGCAATGTTGTCGATGTGCTCAAAGAGTTCGACAAGCATGGTTTTACCTACGAAAAAGATGGTGCTTACTGGCTCAAAGCTCAAGAGCTTGGTGACGAGCGTGATCGCGTCTTGCGCAAATCAAGTGGTGCCACTACTTACTTAGCTAACGATGCTGCTTATCACTTAACCAAATATGGTCGCAACTACGATCTCATGATCAATATTTGGGGGGCTGATCACCACGGTCAGGTACCCGGGCTGAAAGGTGCGGTGCGAGCTCTTGGTCAAGACCCAAGCAAGCTAGAAGTGATTTTGACGCAGATGGTTAATCTTAGTCGCGATGGACAGATTGTGAAAATGTCTAAGCGCGCTGGCACTGTCATTATGTTGAGTGAAGTGATAGATGAAGTCGGTGCCGATGCCACTCGCTACTATTTGGCTGAATCTAGTCCGCAAAACACCATTAACTTTGACCTCGACCTGGCTAAGAAAACCGGGCGGGAGAATCCAGCCTTTTATATTCAATATGCACATGCGCGCTGCTGCGCTATTTTGCGTAAGGCTTTAGAGCCCTCTACTAATAGTGAGAGCGGTGAAACTGAACAACCGCCGATCTCGGCTCAACAGTGGCAAGAATTTTTGCAAGAATACAAAGACGATAAGCAAGGAAAAGTATTTACTGCTTTATTTGACTCTGATGCTGTAATTGCTGGTCATCAGAAAGCCTTGATTGCCAGGCTGGAAACTTTCCCTTCGGAAGTCGAAGAAGCTGTGCAAGCCCGTAATCCTGGGCGTATTGCTCGCTTTGCCTACGATTTAGCCAATGACTTGCAGAAATTCTATGAAGTATCGCGAGTGATCACCGATGATTTATCAGTCTCGAAAGCAAGACTAGGACTAATTTTTGCAACTAAGCAGGTATTAGCTAACGCACTGGGCATAATAGGCGTGTCAGCTCCAGAGCGGATGTAGGTTTATAGGTCGTAAGCAAATTAGGGACCGAAAATTTTCATCAGGACTTCACGGTCTTGGCATCCGGTGCTAGGCTAGAGCTATGGCTCTCGCATCTATTAGTTTCATGCAAAAGGCGATTACATGCACGACAGGGCAGAGAACAATAACCGCGATAGCGGCAGGGACGAGCTTTCCGAGAAGTTCACTCTAGAATTCACCAAGGAAGAGGGGATGCTTCTGCTCACGAGCGCTAAATTGCTCGACAAACTTGTGGCTGGCGTCACTATCCATGCCCAAGAGCGAGATGAATTAATAAAAGAAATTATCGAAAAATTGGCGGGGTCGGTGTCGCCAGAGGTATCCAAAGTCTCCGGGGAGTTGGCCGACGCCATTGTCGATTCAGTTATGGGTGCTGACGAGCTTGAGGATGACTATTCTTACGTTTCGGATGCCTTGGGTTTCAATCTAGTTGAAGGCGATTCTTTCCTTGATACTTACTCAGAAGAAGAGATTCAATCGTTGCGTCGCTCCATCGCTGAAGATGCCAATAGAGAAGGCGAAGATTTTGCCTTTGAGCGACCAGCTGGGCAATTGAATTTGTTTGAGGAGTCATGTTTCGACTCGGCTCAATATGCTCAAATTGATTTTCCTATGTATGCCACAGACGAGACTTTGCCGGTACTTGAAAATGCCATGATTAACCATCTTAGCGTTAGGGCCCAGTACTACAGTTTCGCTCGTGAATCGGTGGATACCATCACACTCAATCCTTTGGTAATAATCAAAGAGCAGGGTAACTGGCGCATGGTTGCCTTTTGCCATGAACTTAGTGAGATTTTGCTCTTCAGGGTCGATCGCATTAAAGAGATTATTGAGACGGCTCAAACTTTTGAAGCACCGAAAGATGTCAGTCAAATAAGTTATAAGCGCCTTCCTGTTTACTCGTGAAATAGCTAGTAAAATTTAGGGGCAATACTAAATCTTAGGAAGACCGTGACTAATCAAGCAAATTCAGGAGCAATAGCTCTCGGTAGTGATCATGCTGGCTTTGAATTGAAGCAAGTGATAAAAGACCTACTAATCGAGCAGGGTCTGAGCGTCGAAGATTTTGGCACCTTTTCACTTGATTCTTGTGACTATCCTGATTATGCCAGGAAGGTTGCAGAGGCCGTTTCAAAAGGTTTGTGTGCCAGAGGCATTTTGGTTTGTGGTTCGGGAGTGGGCGTATCAATTGTTGCCAACAAAGTACGCAAAGTAAGAGCCGCTCTAGTGAACGAAGTTGAGGCCGCTGTATTATCTAGGCAACATAATGATGCCAATGTATTGTGCTTGGGGGCACGTACTACTTCATCAGCTCTAGCCAAAGAAATAATTACAGCCTGGCTCACCACCCAATTTGAAGGTGGTCGACATCAAAGGCGCATTGATAAAATTGAGCACTCTCGTCAGGACGAAACTTTATTTGGCTGAGCCCCTGGCTCCTGATACCGTCAGCGGTGCTTTTACTGGTTGCAGCCGGCGCCAAACAGCAAAGCTTTCACTGAGCAAATTACCTTGCTCATCGTAGGCTGGGCCAATTAACGTACTGTCTGGTTCGCGCTTGAGCCAATCAGCTTCAAAACGACTGAGGGTAGCGACGAAACGCTCATTGGCGAGGGCATCGCGCAGAGTAAGACAATGGCGTTTGCCATATACTCCGTGAGATTCTTCGAGCATGGCGGCAATAGCAGCGGCTCTCTTTTTAGCGCTGCCCCGAACGCGCTTTTCAGCGTTGTAAGAATTACCTACCAGTAAAAATGTTTTGCCTGGCCAGGCTTGACTGCTCTTATATGGGGCGAGGTCGAGCCGGCGCTGTAGAGAATCTGGGCTGATTGCTGAATTCATTTTGGTCAAAAGGGTTTTGACTTCTTCTTGCCTTGGCATACATTCCCCTTTAATTTGAAATTGCTCTATAGATACTTTTCCACCACTCACTGTCGGATAAACTAGCGAAAGTGAAATTAAGGGATGGATGTGAAAATTTTAGTTGCACCCTGTGCTTATAAAGGAACCTTGCAGGCCTCGGATTTGGCCAAAGCCATAGCTCAGGGTCTAAAAGATGGGCTTGAGCAGCAGTTCCGAAGAGCAGAAGCAGAAATTGAGCCAAAAGTAGAAATAGAGCCAAAAGTAGAAATAGAGCTGGCGCCGGTGGCCGATGGCGGTGATGATACTATCTCCTGCCTGCATTTAGCCCGGGGCGGCGACTTTGTCTATGACACTGTTAGTGGTCCCATTTCTCAGCCTGTCCGGGCTGCCTATTTGCGTATGGGCCCATTGGCCGTGGTCGAACTAGCACAGGGCAGTGGCATTGCTTACTTGAAGAAAAGTGAGTTAGCGCCTTTGCACGCTCATACATTTGGCACCGGCCAGATGCTAGCAAGAGCAATTGCAGATGGCGCCAGTGAAGTGGCTATTATGCTTGGCGGCAGCGCCTCTACTGACGGTGGCAGTGGTGTTTTGGCTGCTCTTGGGGCCAAGTTTTATGACGCTAAGGGAAATCCTGTCTTGACCAGCGATACTGAATGCGGTGGCGGTGCCTTGTTGGCTGTGGCGCGTATAGATCTTACTAACCTGAGGCGCAATGTGGCCGGAGTAAAGTTTTTGATTGCCACTGATGTTACTAATTCACTGCTAGGAGCTGCCGGGGCCGCTGCTATTTTTGCCCCACAGAAAGGCGCCAGCGCCGAGGAAGTCGCCTATCTAGAAAAAAGCCTTGAACATTTTGCCACAATCTTAGAGATTGCCAGTGGCGGTGACCAAACTTGCCGTTCTTGTGCTGGAGCCGGGGCTGCTGGTGGTGCCGGTTTTGGCTTGGCTTTGGGTCTTGGGGCCCAGTTTACTTCAGGCTTTCACTGGTTTGCTCAGGCCACCAATTTAACTGAAAAGCTCAACTGGTGCGATCTTGTGGTGGTGGCAGAGGGTTGTCTTGATAGTCAGTCACTGGCTGGCAAGGCCAGTGGAGAAATTTTAAAATTAGCCAGCTCGGCGGGTAAGAAAGTCGTAGCACTGCCAGCCTGCTCACAGCTAAGTGGCGAGCAAGAGAAGCTATTCACTGCCGTTATCCCTACTTCGGCTGACGACAATATCGCTACTTTAGATAGCGTCAGGCAAGGGGCTCAGTATTTTATTGAAACTAGCGACGTTTTTTCAAGAAGCTAAGCATATCGTTGGCCAGAGTGCTATTCACCGCTGGTTTAGCCTCAAACTGACCTGGTGCCGCAGCATGGGCTGGTTGAATTAAGACATCAGGCTGGGCCTTTGCTGGTAGAACTTTTTCACCAAGGCTAGCTGGATCTGGCAATTGGTTGATTCTTTGCACAGGCATTGCTTCATAGTTGCTCATGGTTGAGCTGGTCTGTTGCATTTGTTGTGGTTGAACTGCCTGTGACTGCATTTCTTGTGTCATGCCAGTTTC